>CAZPKZ010000001.1:0-17791 GCA_964587285.1 uncultured bacterium
GCCTTTTGTTCGAGCGCCTGCCATTTTTCAATTTCAGGCGAGAAAACATCATCCATTCCCTTGACACTCTGATATTTCATAAACGCACCAAACGTGTCCGCGCGGACAAGTTTCGCCAAAACTGATTCATAGATTTTAGGCTGTGATGGCTCATCTGTAGGAAGGATATCGTGGAAGAATGCCGGGATAAAAAGGAATGGCGGCGGCCTGAACCCGGGGAATTAATAAATTTTACGCTTCCGAGCGGCACGCATCTTGCGCCTGCGTTTTTCGCTAGGCTTTTCATAATGTTTTCTGGATTTGAGAATTTTAAGAATTCCCTCCCGCTCAATTTTTTTCTTCAGACGCTTCAGCGCTTTATCGAGCGGTTCATTCTCACCCACCTGAACTTTTGGCACAAGATCTCCTTTTTCGTCAAATTTTAAAGTATTATACGCCCTTCTTTCCCGTTGTCAAGGTACCAAGAAAGCGTAACCTTTTCTCGTTCAACAAGATAGAAATGATATTGAACCTATCGTGCGCCGGAATCAAGCTCGAGGGATTGCATTGACAGAGCCGCACAGCTTCATTTATAGTAGGTTTCCATGTTTAGTTTTTCGAATGAATTCCATTGCTATGGCCGCAGCCTCTTGCGGATTTTATATCCGGCCGCCTGCATCTTGTGCCGGCTCCCCCTTCTTTTGGAAGAAACTTATTTGTGCTCACTCTGCGCTCAAAAAATCAAACCCATCCAAGCTCCAAAATGCATCCGCTGCGCTCATCCGCTTCCTCCTTATGGGATCTACAAATCCCTTTGCTCGAGCTGCCGTTCGGAACGTGCGTATTACCACCGCGGATTTGCCTTAGTTCCTTATGAGGAGCCCGTCAAAAAAGTTTTTCATCAAATCAAATTCCAGAAAAAAATATGGCTGCTCAAGATTTTTACCGAAATGCTCCGCGAGGTCCCGAATTCAATCGAATTCAAAAATTATGATGTGATGATTCCTGTCCCGTTAGACCGAAAGCGCCGCCGCGAAAGAGGCTTTAATCAAGCATCCGTCATTGCCCAAATGTTAAAACGCTCATCTCGGAAAAATTCAATCAAAGTTTGGGATCTTCTCCGCAAACGAAACACCCTGCCTCAAAGCCAGCTGAGACGCGAGGAGCGGCTCCACCACTTAAAAGGCGCTTTTTCACTCAAAAAGCGGGGCTCGGTGCGCGGAAAGCAAGTGCTGCTGGTGGATGATATTTTTACGACCGGAAGCACCATTAATGAATGCGCCAAAATCTTAAAGCAAGATGGGGCAGAACGCGTGGATTTTTTTGCCATTGCCCGTTCGGAATTTGCGTGAAAATACTCGACCGTTACATCATCCAACAGCTGCTTCTTCCCATTTTAATTTGCACGGCCACGCTCATTTTACTGGTCTTCATGGCGGACATTTTTGATTACCTGGATGAAATGATCCGGCACAAAACGGGCTTTCATTATATCGTGCTTTACTATTTGATTCTGACGCCTGAAACGTTTGTGGATGTCGTTCCGTGGGCCTGTTTTCTGGCAACGATTTACGTACTCGTCAGTTTTAATTACCACAATGAAACGACGGCGATGAAAGTGGCGGGGCTTGAAATTACTTCGATCATCCGGCCGATCCTCCTGATTGGTTTTTCAATCGGAATACTGTCTTTTCTCGTCAGCGATCAAATTGTGCCCAAAACGTCGCCGAGAGCCGGACAGATTCTAAAGGAACGAATCGAAAAAAAGGAAGGCAAAGAAAAGCGCAGGGTGTTTGAAAACCTGACTTACTATGGGGGAAAAGACCGGCTTTATTACGCGCGGGCGTTTTACGCCAAGGAACAAAAATTGGAAGATTTTATTGTTTTGTGGCTTGATTCTAAAAAAAATGTCAAAAAGAAAACCGTCGCGCGCGAAGCCGTGTGGACCGGAAGCGAGTGGGAACTTCATTTTACAACCGATTATGCCATCGAACAAAAAGGCAACCTTCTGGGAGAACCTACTTTTCAGCCGGTCGCGGTTTACCCGGAAATCAACGAAACGCCGGATGAATTTTTAAAAGCGGTCAATGAAGGCGCACAAATTAGCTATCACGATCTGAAGGATTATATTGCGAAACTCAAAGAAAACGGAATCAAACTCAACAACGAAATGGTCGCGCTGCATCAAAAATTATCTTTTCCTTGGCACAGCTTAGTCGTGATGTTTCTCTGCGTGCCGTTCCTCGCGAGAAGCGCAACGCGGCGGACGATCGCCTTCAATGTGTTAGCTTGTATTGCGGCGGTATTTCTCTTCCATGTGTCGGGAGCTGTCGTGCTGGCGCTTGGGAAGGCGGGAAAATTATTTCCGATCCTGAGCGCTTGGTCGCCTAACTTCTTCTTCGGATTCGGAACATTCTTCTTTCTGGACCGGGCTAACTATTAAGTTCCAATCTCCCAAGACGCCAAGTAACGGACTTGTTCCTTGGTCAGGCGGTCGATTTGAATTCCCATGGCCTCAAGCTTGAGCGCGGCGATTTTTTCATCAATCGCTTTGGGAATTGAGTAAATCCGCCGTTCCAACTCAGAGGCGTTCTTCACCAGATATTCAACGCCAAGCGCTTGATTGGCGAATGACATATCCATCACGGAAGCGGGATGGCCTTCCGCGGCGGAAAGATTCACCAAACGCCCGCCTGCGATCAGATGAATGAGGCGGCCGTCCTTCAGGCGAAACTCCTCGATGAAATCCCGAATTTTACGGACTCGGTTGGAAAGCTTTCTCAAAGCCGGAATATCGATTTCCACGTCAAAATGGCCCGAGTTAGCGATGATGGCTCCATTTTTCATGACCCGAAAGTGTTCGTGACGTATCACCCGCGCGTTCCCCGTTACGGTCACAAATATATCTCCAATCGGAGCAGCGGTTTTAAGCGCCATCACTTCGAATCCATCCATGACCGCCTCAAGCGCCTTCAGCGGATCAGCTTCCGTCACAATCACACGGGCACCCATTCCTCTTGCCCTGACAGCCAACCCTCGGCCGCACCAACCGTAACCTGCGACCACAAAAACTGAACCGGAAAGCAAAATATTCGTGGCGCGGACAATTCCGTCAATGGTGGACTGGCCTGTTCCGTAACGATTATCGAAGAAATGTTTTGTTTTCGCGTCGTTAACCGCCAATACCGGAAACAAAAGAAGCCCCTTTTCCTCCAAACTCCTGAGTCGAATGACGCCTGTCGTCGTCTCTTCGGTGCTGCCGATGATGTTATCCGCAAGTTCCTTGCGCTTGCCATGAATTTGCGACACCAAATCAGCTCCGTCATCCATTGTGATTTGAGGTTGATGAGCAAGAGCATTCTTGATGTGCCGGTAGTAGGTTTTATGGTTTTCGCCCTTAATGGCAAAAACAGGAATTCCAAAATTCTTGGCCAAAGAAGCGGCAACCTCGTCTTGAGTGCTGAGCGGATTTGAGGCACACAATACACAATCGGCACCGCCTTTTTTAAGCGTCACCATCAGATTAGCCGTCTCGGTCGTCACATGAAGGCAGGCCGAGATGCGGATTCCCTTCAGAGGTTTTTCTTTAAAAAAACGGCCCGCGATCTGGCCCAAAACGGGCATGCTGCGCGCCGCCCATTCGATTCTATTTTTTCCCTTTGGCGCGAGACGGATATCTTTGACGTCGCTGGTTTTCATATTAACTTCTAGAAGACTGAAGTTTTTTGCTATTTGATTCTCCGAGGACGGCTTCTTTTAAATCTTTAACGGCATCCGTTAATTCCCAAGTAAATCCTTCGCCGGAACGGCCGAAATGCCCGTAAGCCGCTGTCTGACGATAAATCGGGCGCCTGAGATGGAGGCGTTTAATAATTCCGCGCGGCGTAAAATCAAATACTTTCCGCACGCCTTTGACGATTTGCTCATCCGCAACCTGCCCGGAACCGAACGTATTGACCATGATCGAAACAGGCTCGGGAACTCCGATGGCGTAGGCGATTTGAATCTCACAGCGGGAAGCAAGCTTGGCCGCCACTACATTTTTGGCAACGTAGCGCGCAAAGTAAGAAGCTGAGCGATCAACCTTGGAAGGATCTTTGCCGCTAAAGGCACCGCCGCCGTGAGCGCCGACACCTCCGTAAGTATCCACGATAATTTTTCGTCCGGTCAGACCCGTATCGCCTAAAGGCCCTCCGACTTCAAAACGGCCGGTGGGATTCACATAAACTTTGGTGGTCTGATCGATATATTGAGATGGAATGACTTGGTGAATCAAAACCGAACGCATATCCCGTTCGATCGTATCCAGTTTTACTGCTCCGTCATGTTGGGTGCTGACGACAATGGCCGCAATCCGAGTCGGCTTTCCCTCATCATATTCGACGGTCACCTGGCTTTTGGCATCAGGCCTCAGATATTTGATCTTGCCGGACTTGCGAAGCTTGGACAGTTCATAAACCAATCGATGAGCCAGCATGATCGGGATGGGCATGAGTTCCGGCGTTTCATCCGTTGCGTAACCAAACATCATTCCCTGATCACCGGCTCCGCCTTTATCCACCCCCATGGCAATATCGGGCGACTGCTGATGAATGTAAGTGCTGATATTACAAGTTTTATAATCAAAACCATAGGCCAAGTCATCATAACCGATTTCTTTAATCACTTCGCGGGCAACTTGTGCCACATCCACTTTGGCTTGAGCGGTGATTTCACCGGCGATCACCAAATTATTGCGGCTCACCAAAGCTTCGCAGGCCACGCGCGCGTTTGGATCCTGTGCTAAAAAAGCGTCCAGCACCGCATCGGAGACTTGATCGCACAGTTTGTCCGGATGGCCTTCGCCCACTGACTCTGAGGTAAATAAGTGTTTATCTTTTTTCATGTAAACTCCCTTCGTTTTGCCCGATCGATGCCATTTTTTTTTCTTCATGCTTTCTGTTTCTTTTGATGAGTTTTAAAATGCTGATCCGCTTTCAGATAGGAATTTGAATCTCCGATATCAAACCAAGTTCCGCTAAAGGGAAAAACAAATACGCTGGTCTCTTTGGACAACCAACTGACGAAATGGCCGGGAGCGTCCGGATTTCGATTGCCTTCTAAATAACGGTCAATATGGGGCAATGTCTCTTTGGGAAAATAATAAATTCCCATGGATGCAAGAGTGCTCGGAGGATCCTTCGGTTTTTCAAAGAAAGCGGTGATTTTGCCTGAAGTATCCGTTTTAATCAAGCCATATTTTTGGGCAAGGGTTTTGTCTTGAACATCATAAACTCCCACAGAAGCGGCCGGCCTTTTTGATTCGGCAAATGAAACAAAGGGCAAAAGTTCTGAATCAAATAAATTATCACCCGCTAACACCAAAATGTCAGAGGCTTCTTTTTCACTCTCTAAGGCCAGCTTTAAATCTTGAATAGCCCCCAAACGGTGTTCCGGATCTTCCGTTCCATCATTAATGATGCTTACGGGTATCTCCAGTTGAATGTGTTCCCGCCATTTGCAAAAATGGCCGAAAAAACGGCCGTTAGACACAACGGTGATTTTTTCAAGCGACCCGAGCGGTTTGAGTTTATCAAGCAGATGATCCATCAACGCCTTCCCTGCCACCTGAAGAAGCGGTTTAGGCTGATGTTCCGTCAAAGGATAAAGACGCGTGGCATAACCGGCGCAAAGAAAAACAGCTTTCATATCACTCAAACGGCTCTTTGGCCAGCTCAGATTTCAAATATTGGATCGCTTCGACGGGAGTGGGGTTGACTTGATAAAGCGCGGCCAAATAAAAACTAGTCCAATCCCCCAAAAAAGTGAGCGAAAACATCCGGGCCAAAAGGCTTTTTCCTTGCGAAGAAAGCTCGATCACTTTTCCTGCGGAGCGTTCAATTACCTTTTTTGTAAGAGCCATCCTTGTTTGAACCCGCTTGTGATCTGCCTGATCGCGCAAGAAGAACACAACCGCTTCTTTCAGCAGTTCCTTCGGATATTGCCAGCCCACAAGCTCGTTATGGTTCATTTCCGGCAAAATGTGGTGAGAAGCCAACGCTTTTGCATTTTCCTCAATCTGCCCACGCCACCTCAGCGCCACCACATCCAAATAATCGACTCCGGCGTAGATGATCGGATATTTTCGAAAACAAGTGCTGGCCAATTGCTTGGCTAAATTACCTTCGAGTTGAATCGAAACGCCGTATTGAGTTTCGGCGAGATGTCGCGTTAATTCCTGTGTTTCTTGAAGTTCTTCGGGCCGGTAAGCCCGAGGAAAACCGATTTTAGAAAGAGCAACCAAAAGCGGAATGACGGAGTATCCTAAAGCCGCCCGCGGCGAAAAACCGCCCGGAATCTGAATGACGGGAAAAGAATGGATCCGAGCTTGATTGGCGAGCTGGCCGCCTGAAGTAATGGCAAAGATTTTTGCCTTCCGTTTAAGGCCTTCCTGAAGCGCCGAAAGCGTCTCCTCCGTATTGCCTGAATAGCTACTTACGATCAAGAGCGTTTTGTCATCCACAAAGTGAGGCAAACGGTAGTGCCGATTGACAAAAATAGGAACGTCCATGTCATAAGCAAGATAAGAACGAATGAAATCCGCTCCGATCGCCGAACCGCCCAGCCCAGAAAAAACAATTTTAGAAATTCCTTTTCCGAGATGAGCGTCTACAGAAAGTTTACGGCCGATTTCTTCGGCGTGCTTCAGCTGATCCGAAAAACCATGGATCAGCTTCGCCATATTTTGAGGGTCATTTCGCTCCATTTTTTCCTTTTGATCCAATAGGCTCATGATGATTCCTCGAATAAGTCCGGAATGATCGCTTTTAATTTAGTTTCGGCAAATTGTTTGATTTCATCTCCGGTGGTAAATTCAAGCGCGCGCGCCGCAATATCTTTTGCCTGTTTAAATGTAACGGAGCGAATCGTTTTTTTGACTTTGGGGAGCGCAAATGAACTCATGCTCAGCTGGTCGATTCCAAGCCCCAAAAGAAGAAGCGCCATCGCCGGGTCGCCGCCCATTTCCCCGCAGACGCTGACCCAAATTTTGGCCTTTTTTCCGCTCGTGATCGTATATTGAATCAATTTAAGAATAGCGGGGTGAGTCGGTTCGTAAAGATAGGCAATTTTTTCATTGACGCGATCGACCGCCAGAGAATATTGAATCAGGTCATTGGTTCCGATGGAGAAAAAATCGGCTTCGCGCGCCAGCACATCGCTCGTTAACGCAGCAGACGGAATTTCGATCATCGCTCCGACTTGCATTTTTTCATCAAAGGCAACGTGCTCCTTCAGTAAATCTTGCCTGACCTCTTCCAAAATTTGATTCGCTTTTTTTAATTCAACCAAATTTGAAACCATGGGATACATTAGTTTCAGGTCCCCAAAGACGCTCGCGCGTAAAATGGCCCGAAGCTGCGTTTTGAAAATGTCGACACGCGTCAGGCAAAACCGAATCGCGCGCCATCCCATGAAAGGATTCATCTCGCGCGGGAGGTCTAAGGAGGATAAAAATTTGTCTCCGCCGAGATCCAACGTACGGATCACGACTGGTTTGGGAGAAAGCTGTTCCGCTACGTGCTGATAAGCTTTAAACTGCTCTTCTTCCGTTGGAAGGTCGCTACGGTTCATATAAAAATATTCGGTGCGGTAAAGGCCGATGCCTTCCGCGCCGTGGGCGATCACGGACGGGATTTCATCTGGAAATTCAATATTGGCCATCAAGTGGAGCCTGTGTCCATCCAGCGTCTCGGCAGTCAGAGACTTTAATTTATCCAGTTCGGAAACCAACTCAACAAAACGCTTTTCTTCACGGGTATAACGGTCAATCGTGACCGGGTCGGGATTGACGATCGCCACTCCGCGGTTGCCGTCAATGACAATCATATCGCCGTTTGAAACTTCTTTACTGATGCGGTCGAGGCCTACGACGGCGGGAATTTCCATGGAACGGGCCATAATGGCCGTGTGAGACGTCGGGCCGCCGATATCGGTCGCAAACGCAATCACATGTTCCCGGTCCATCATGGCCGTCTCGGAAGGAGAAAGGTCGTGGGCAATGACAATCACCTCTTCTTTTAAATTCACGAGGGAGTCTTTTTGTTCGCCTCTGAGATTCTGAAGAATGCGTTTGCCGACATCTTTGATGTCAGAAATCCGTTCTTTTAAGTACTCATCGTTGATTTGAGCAAAGGCGTGAAAATAACGTTGAATCACGATCGAAAAAGCGTATTCAGCCGAAACGCGCTCTTCTTTAATTCTCGACAATACGTCTTCAATCAAGGTCCGGTCTTCGAGAATCAATAAATGGGCGCTGAAAATGTCGGAATGTTCGTGCCCCAGATCCAGCGCAATTTTTTTTCGGACGGCATAGAGCTCTGACCTTGTTTTGGTGAGAGCTTCCTCAAAGCGCACAATTTCTTTGGGAATTTCCTCGGCTTGGATTTCCCCCTTAGGAATCGTGAAAAAATCCTCACCGCGAAGCACCAGAGCTTTGCCGATCGCAACCCCAGGAGAAACCGGTATTCCCTGCAACGTCTCCATGTGCCTAATCTTTCTCCCCAAAATTACTATCAATTAACTTTTCAATTTCATCCATAGCGCGTTCGGCGTCCGGTCCGACAATGCGGACCGTAATGTGGCTTCCGGGCCCAGCCGCGAGCATCATAACACCCATAATAGACTTGCCATTCACCTTGTGTTTTCCTTTTTGAATCGTCACGTCACTTCGAAACCGGTTGGCAGTTCGAACGAATAACGCAGCCGGCCGGGCGTGCAGCCCGAGCTTGCTTCGAATCACAAATTTTTTTTCGGCGGTTTGAACGGGGTCCATGAATATTATCTTTTCAACATTTCAAAATATTGGTCGACAATTGCTTTCGCGAGCCTGGAAGGATCGTGCCTCACCTGTGTATCAATTTTTAAAATCTCAGTTCCAATGACTTCGTAACCTTGTTCGCGAATTTTCGCTAAATCAATATCAACCGGATACGAATTCGTTTCGCGGTAACGATCCAGAACTGCTTTGGGAATCATCTGCGTATTGACGAAACAAGCGTCGACAATGCCGGGGTCCGTATGACTGATCAATACACGAAGATGGTCGTACGCTGAATAACTCTCGGTTTCTCCGGGTTGGGTCATCGCATTAATAATAAAAATCTTATAAGCGTCCGATTCCAATATCGCGTTTGCGATATCCTTCAACAAAAGATTCGGAAGAATACTTGTATAAAGGCTTCCGGGGCCCATGATAATCAAGTCCGCATTTTGAATGGCTTCAAGCGCTTCATCCGTGGCGCGGCAATTGGCCGGCCTTAAGGAAATCCGCTTAAGGGGCTTCCTGACATCGGTAATTTTTGTCTCGCCTTCAGCAACCGTACCGTCCGTAAACTCACCAACCAGCGTGACTTTATCGAGAGTCGAAGGCAGAACCCGCCCGCGGATGGCAAGCACTTTGCTCGATTCTTTAATGGCTTTTTCGAAATCTCCCGTCACCATGGAAAGCGCTGTGATGAACAAATTTCCAAAACTGTGCCCTTTTAGTCCTTCTCCTTCTACGAAACGATATTGAAATAAATCCCGGATCAAAGGCTCGGCATCTGCCAAAGCCACTAAACAGTTGCGAATATCCCCCGGAGGCAGAATATCAAGCTCGTCGCGAAGCCTTCCCGAACTTCCGCCCGTATCCGTGACCGTGACGATGGCTGTGATATTATTGGTATAGGCCTTAATGCCAGACAGAAGGACGCTGAGCCCTGTCCCACCGCCGATCACAACGACGCGGGGGCCCCGCATCAGAAAATCACGTTTGCGGCTTTGATAAACAATGTTTGCTAAATCTTCCGGCGGCCCCGGCATTAATGCCCGCACAAAAATCCGGACGATATTTTTAAGAGCGGTGTAAACCAAAAAAATACCGAAAATGAGCAAAGCGGTCGCGCTGCTGGCCAAAAGCACGCTGTGTTGAGAAATAGTTTTCACGGCGGAAAGGCCGACGATTACCATCATCCCGAGGCCAAAAGCAGCCAATACAACCCAGCGTTTGATCCCTATTCCCGGATAGAACCATCTGAAAAATTTCATCCCACCACCTCCTTGCACGCCGCAGGTAAAACGGCGTGATTTCTTTGAAATGCAAGAGCGCGCTTATTTTTATTCACAGCGCGCTCTTGACAAGGAGGTGGTGGGATCATTTCAATCTGTTTCCTGCGACGCCTGCATCGATTGAATCAATTTTTGGTTGAACTCCTTGGCAGGATGAGCGCCCATGTGGACCTGGCGCTGGGTTAGGGCAGCTGTTTCAACCAAAATAGGTATGTTCCGTCCGGGACGGACCGGAATAATCAAATGGGGAATTTTAATACCGAGGAGTTCATAAACCCGGTCCTCAAGACCCAGCCGCTCGTATTCACGTTCTTTTTTCCAATGTTCGAGCGTGACCGCGAGCGTAATGCGTTTGGATTTCAGAACGGCGCCGACCCCAAACATCGCCTTGATATCAATGATTCCAAGCCCACGGATTTCCATATGATGATGAAGCGTCTCGTTGGAACGGCCCATGAGAATCCGGTTTTCAAAGCGGATTGCCACGATATCATCCGCTACCAATCGATGGCCCCGTTCTACCAGTTCAAGAGCGCATTCCGATTTTCCAACGCCGCTTCTTCCCAGCAACAATACGCCCACACCATAAACATCCACCAAGGTGGCGTGAATGGAAGTTTCCGGCGCGCTCGCTTCTTCGATATAAACCGCCACTTCGCTGACGACGCGGGCGGTCCGAAACGGAGAGCGGAAAATCGGGATGCCCGAGCGAATCGACAGCTCGAAGAAATCCTGCGGAATCGTTTGTTGCTTGGAGACAATAATACAAGGAATCCGATAAGAAAAAAAACGCCTGAGGTTTTCTTTTCTTCTTCGGTTTTGTAATTTCTTTAGAAAACGAATTTCCGTTTTTCCGAGAATTTGAACGCAATCAAAAGCGAAATAATCATAAAAACCGGAAAACGCCAGGCCGGGCCTGTGGACTTCAAGAGAATGAATTTTTCGGGTCAGCGGTACGGTCGGCGTAATGAGGCTTAGCTTCAGCCGGTCTTTAATTCCATCAAAGAAGTTTTGTACGGAAAGATAAGGCATGCGACTCACAATAGGTTAGGTTTAAGACAAAAAAGAACGTTAATGCTTCTTTTCTTCTTCGTTCTTAATGAGATTAAAAACTTCTTCTTCCGTTTTGCATTTTCGAATCAATTCGCAAAAATAGGGATCGCGAAGAAGGCGCGAAATTTGAGCGAGGGCTTTCAGATGCGGCCCCGCCGTGGCTTTAGGCGCCACCAACAAAACAAAAATGTAAACGGGTTCACCGTCTAACGCATCAAAATCGACGCCGAATTTGCTAATCCCGAGCACCGCGACGAGCCGGCTGACCTTGTCTGTTTTCCCATGCGGAATTGCAATCCCCTGGCCGATGCCCGTAGAACCCAAATTCTCGCGTTCGATTAAGGCTTTTAAGATTCCCTTCGGATCACCGATATCTTCCACCTGCGCTAAAACATCGACAAGCTCTTTTAAGGTTTCTTCCTTGTTTGTTGCATGAAGACCAATTTTTATTGCCCGTTTATCCAATACCTCAGAAATCTTCATTCAAGTTTTCCTCCGTCTCAAAGTTATATGATGCCGCTAAGCCAAAACAAAACGTTCTCCCAAATAAATTTCTCTCGCTTTTTTATCGGTTGCCAGAAAATGAGAGGAACCAGAGACTTCGATTTTCCCGTCGCACATAATGTAGGCGCGGTCTGTAATCGCAAGCGTTTCGCGAACACTGTGATCCGTTAACAGGATGCTCAACCCTTGAGATTTCAATCTTTGCAATATTTTCTGCACCTCGAACACCGCGATAGGATCCACACCACTGAAGGGCTCATCCAACAAAATAAGCGACGGATTCGTCACCAAAGCTCGCGTGATCTCAAGCCGCCTGCGCTCGCCCCCCGAAAGCGTATAAGCTTTATTCTTTGCCAGATACGCGATATCCAATTCTTCCAAAAGGCACTCCAAGCGTTTCTTCCTTTCCAAACGCGGAATATCGATCGTCTCAAGAATCGCCATGATATTTTCTTCCACCGTTAACTTTCGGAAAGTGGAAGGTTCCTGAGAAAGATAACCCATTCCCATCCGAGAGCGCCGATACATGGGTAAATAGGTAATGTCTTCCCCGCGAAAAAGGATGCGCCCCTCATCGGCTTTAATCACGCCCACCACCATGTAGAAGGTCGTGGTTTTTCCAGCGCCATTGGGGCCTAAAAGCCCGACGATCTCGCCTCTTGAAATTTGGATTGAAACTTTATTGGCGACACAACGGCCTTTATAACTTTTGGTTAAACCCTCTGTCTGTAACAAATACAAGGCTGCTCCTTTAAAAAAGATTTTGATCTGCGCCAGATTCGCGCGACCGGTATTCTGCCTCGACATCGCCGCCCAGCACAATTCTTCCTTCTTTCGCAAGGTAAACCGCGTTGTCGCTAAAAGTTTTATTACCTTCTTTGCTCACAATGATCACATTGCCCCGGGCTATCATTTTCGAGACGCGCCGCGTGTCTTTTTGGTAAATGACATCGATATAGTCCGCGGTCAATGTCCCCTGCGCGTGATTGGCGACCACGTTTTTTGTAAAGTGAGCTACATTACGTTTATAGTCTACCTCCAACGGGCCGTCAGAAGTAATCACGGTCGGGGCTTTCGAATCGGAATCAGGATCCTGTATGACGACCGTCACATTCTTTTTAAATGTCACCTTGCTTAGTTCAGAATCGCTGGTGGCTCCCATTCCTTCTATATGAATATTGTCTTTTTTAACTTTGGTCTCCGTCTGAGATTCCATCCGCTTGTCCGTCGGATTGATTTCAAGCTGTTCGGTCATAAGACGGGTCCCATTTTCGGTCGTGGCAACGACATTGCGGTTCAAAAGAATTTCACTCGTGGAGCGGTCCAGCGAGCCCTGATCCGCCGTGATCGTGACCGGAGATTCTTCTGCGTAAGCTTTCGCGATCACATTCATCAAGCCCACATTTTTGGAAAATATATCAGCCGAATCGCCTTCAATTTCCAATTCCTTCTTACCGGTTTCGGTATATTTGGAAAATGAAAAACTGTAAACGTGTTGCCCGATTTCTTTCTGCTCCGGTTGAGACGCATTTTTTCCGGATTTCGCGTCCCGATGGGCATGATACCATAGCTTGCCTTGAATCAAGGCAAGATAAGTCACAATTAAGACGGCAGAGGTGATGATAAATTTTTTAATCATACTACTTTCTCTAAGCAAATCTCGTTTGTCACGTTTGTTTTAAATTCAGCTTTGGTTTTCCAACGGTTATGCATCCAAACCCACTGATTCGGGTAAAGCCGAACGTAACGTTCAACCACTTCAGACCACGCTTTGGTCATTTGCCTCAGCGCTTCATCTTTTGGCACACCTTCAACCGGCAAAATGGCTTCTTCAATCCACAAACGGTAATGATCTCCTTCATGAACCATAAAAGCGGGGACGATGGCGGCACCGCTTGCAAGCGCAATCTTAGTTGGACCGGCAGGCGTCCAAGACGGCCTGCCGAAGAAAGGAACAAAAATACCTTCCAGGCTATCGATATCTTGATCGGCCGACATGCCAACCACATGGTTCTGACGCAGTTCCGACAAAATCTGACGCGGTGACTCGTCCCGATAAATGGTTGAAACCAAAGCGGTTCGCCTGAGCGCCACTAAAATCTGATCAAAGCGTTCGTAATAAATCCTCCGCCCCACCAGGCGACCGGGATAACCCAGAAACCGAAAATAAGAAGCTAGGAGTTCCCAATTCCCAAGATGCGCGGTCAGCGCGATCGCGCCCTTGCCGCGCGCCAAAGCCCGGTCTAGCTTCGCGGTGCCGCCTTCCAAACGAACCAGATTTTCAATTCGTTTGCGGTTGAGCTTCGGAAAAGAAAGAACGTCGATGGCCGACTTGGCCAAATGAATAAAAGCGCTTTGGCCAATCTTTAAATATTCTTCTTCCGAGTTTTCTTCTCCAAAAGCTTCTTTGAGATGCCGAACGGTTTTAGCCCGCTCTTTCGGAAGAATCCAAAAAGTCGTATAGCCAATCGCCGCGGCTAATGCATGATTCAGCCGCCTCGGAAATATCAATACGAGATGCCGCAAGAATTCCAAGCCCAAGTAAAGTAAAAACCGGTATGGTTTATTTTTTGCCAATGATCATCCCTCAGAATCAAGAAACGAGCTTATACAAAACCGGCCTTTAAAAGATCTTGAACGTCCAGAAGGCCGACGGGCCGGCCCTTTCGATTGACCACGGGCAACTCATCGATATTGCGGTCGCGCAATAGCTGAAGGGCTTCCGCCGCCAATTTTTCTTCCTCGATCGCAATGGGGCGTTTCGTCGCAAAAGGCTCAATGGGCTGAGATAAAATCGAAACGCCGTTTTGTTTCAAGTGGCGCCTGAGATCGCCGTCCGTAAAAATTCCTTTTAACTTTCCGTTTTGATCTACGATCGTACATGAACCTGCGCGCGCGCTCGTAATGGCCAAAAGCGCTTTTTCGACCGTCGCGCTGCCCCGAATCACAGGATTGGCCTTTCCCCGCCTCATAAGATCCCGCACTTTGACCAATTTTTTACCTAAGCTCCCGCCGGGATGCAAAAATGCGAAATCCTCCTCTCGAAATCCTTTCCGTTTCGCCAAACAGATCGCGAGCGCGTCCCCCATGGCGAGCGAAGCCGTGGTCGAAGCGGTTGGCGCTAAATTCCACGGACAGGCTTCCTTTTCCAAACCTACATTCAAAACGACATCCGAATTCTTTGCGAGGGTCGATTTCACATTCCCGGTCAGCGCGATCAATCGCGCGCCGATTTTTTTAATCGTAGAAAGAAGCCGAGTGATCTCCTCGGTTTCTCCGCTGTTAGAAATGGCAAGGATCATATCCTGCTTGGTGACCATGCCGAGGTCACCGTGGATCGCCTCCGCCGGATGAAGGAAAAGACTCGGCGTTCCGGTGGAAGCGAAAGTGGCCGCGATTTTTCTTGCGATAAAACCGGGTTTCCCCATTCCCGTGACAATGATCCGGCCCGTACATTGCTGTATCAAATCAAGCGCAAGCTCAAAATTTCGATCGACCCGCCCAATGAGCTTTTGCACGGCTTGGGC
This sequence comes from uncultured bacterium, assembly GCA_964587285.1. Lineage (GTDB taxonomy): Bacteria > Omnitrophota > Omnitrophia > Omnitrophales > Danuiimicrobiaceae > 01-FULL-45-10b. The sequence goes on from CAZPKZ010000001.1 coordinate 15,150, forward strand.
TTCTAACCTTAAAACTTTTTTTGCGAGCGAGCGGTCACTTTTCATTTCGTCACACGGTCACTGTATTTTTTCTTTTGCCCGGCATTTTTTTGCTTTCTTGATTCCCCGCTTTGCTGATCGGCGCCGCTTGGCGAATTTGCTTCAAAATTTGAAGGAGTTCTTTGAGGTCCGACAGCGCGAGATTGTTTGGGCCGTCCGACTTGGCCGATTTGGGATCTTCATGCACTTCCATAAATAAAGCGTCCGCTCCTGCGGCCACCGCGCATCGCGCGAGCGTGGGAATAAATTCTGCCTGGCCTCCAGAAGCATGGCCCAAGCCTCCCGGAATCTGAACCGAGTGTGTCGCGTCAAAAACAACGGGATAGCCGAGGCTTTGCATGATCGGAATAGACCTAAAATCGCTGATTAAATTTTGATAACCGAAGGAAGCCCCGCGCTCGGTGAGCAAAATATTTTGATTGCCGGCCGATTCGATTTTCTCCACAATATTTTTCATCTCCCACGGAGAAAGAAACTGCCCCTTCTTTACATTGACAATTTTTTGGGTCTTGGCGCAAGCCAGCAGCAAATCTGTCTGCCGGCAAAGAAAAGCAGGAATTTGAAGGATGTCCAATACCTCAGCCGCACGCACGGCATCTTCCGTCGCATGCACGTCGCTTAAGATTGGAACTCGAAATTCCCGTTTGACTTTGGCCAATATTTTAAGCCCTTCGGCCAAACCGGGACCGCGAAAGGACCGGACTGAAGAACGATTGGCTTTGTCATAGCTGGATTTAAACACGTAAGGAATATTGAGGTCGCGCGCGATTTTCGCAATCCGCTCGGCATGCCTCAAAACCGATTCCTCACTTTCAATCACGCAAGGCCCGGCAATCAGCACAAACTGCCGGGGGTCGCCAAAGGCAATGTTATTCAATCGTACTGGCTTCATATACTTTTTCTTGGGGTTCTTCCGCCTTTTTATCCGCTTCTTTTTTGGAACCGCTGGGTTTCAGCTCGAGCGCCTTTTGAACAAAAGCTTTAAACAAGGGGTGAGGCTTATCCGGTTTTGATTTAAATTCAGGATGAAATTGGCAGGCGACAAACCAAGGATGATTTTCCAGCTCGATGATTTCCACCAGTTTTCCGTTTTGATACACGCCGGAGACGCGGAGTCCATTTTTTGTGAAATCATCTTTCTATTTATTATTAAACTCGTAGCGGTGCCGATGCCGTTCCAATACTTCTTCCGAGCCGTACGCCGCATACGCCAAAGAATTTTTCTTCACTTCACAGAGACAGGCCCCGAGCCTCATCGTTCCGCCCAAGTTCGCGACATTCTCCTGCTCTTCCAGAAGGCTGATCACCGGAAAGGGCGTTTTCTTGTTAAATTCAGTTGAGTGGGCTCCCTTCATCTCTAAAACATTTCTCGCAAATTCAATGACAGCGCATTGCATTCCCAAGCAAATTCCCAGGAAAGGAATTCCGTTTTCACGGGCATGCTTGATGGCTCTGATTTTTCCTTCAATCCCGCGGTTCCCAAAACCTCCCGGAACGAGAATACCGTCCACTTTGCTCAAATAATGTTCCAAACTGCCCTTCATCAATCGTTCCGAATTAATCCGTTTGATCACGACGCGCGTATCATTGGCAATGCCCGCGTGCCTGAGCGCTTCATAAAGCGACTTGTAAGCGTCTTGAAGCTCGACATATTTGCCGACGACGCCGATCGTCACCTGATATTTCGGGTTCAGCGCTCGGTCCACCACATCCTTTTTCCAGTCATTTAAATTGCCGGATTTATATTCAAGCCGAAGATAGCGGCAGATCACTTGATCCAAGCCTTGATCCTTAAACATGAGCGGCACCTCATAAATCGAGCGGACGTCGCGCGCTTCAATGACGGCTTCTGGATCCAAATTACAAAAAAGAGCGATTTTAGACCGCAAATCTTTGGACAGCCTCTTTTCTGTCCGGCATAAAAGGATATCGGGTTGAATACCGATCTCGCGCAAAGTTCCGACACTGTGTTGCGTGGGCTTGGTTTTAAGTTCTCCCGCCGCGCGGATGAAAGGGACAAGCGTCAGATGAATGAAAATGACATTTTCACGGCCTTCTTCCTGGCGAAATTGGCGCGCCGCTTCTAAAAACGGAAGAGATTCAATGTCGCCGACCGTGCCGCCGATTTCTGAAATCACGACATCGTAACGTTTGCCACGCGAAACCGCTCGAATTCTCTCTTTGATTTCATCCGTGATGTGGGGAACCACTTGAACTGTTCCTCCCAAATAATCACCGCGCCTCTCTTTAGTAATCACGGAATAATAAACTTGGCCTGTCGTCACATTGCTCAATTTTCCAATGGGGCTATTGGTAAAACGCTCGTAATGCCCCAGATCTAGATCTGTTTCGGCTCCGTCCTCCGTCACATACACTTCGCCGTGCTGATAGGGGCTCATCGTGCCGGGATCTACATTGATATAAGGGTCTAATTTCTGCATCGCGACCTTAAGCCCTTTAGCTTCTAAAAGTTTTCCGATGGAAGCGGAGGCAATCCCTTTTCCCAAAGACGAAACGACGCCGCCGGTAATAAAAATATGTTTAGGCATGGGGAGCTCCCGCTCTTTGAGAAATCAATTGTTCTTTGACAAGTTTGAAATCGG
>CAZPKZ010000001.1:17801-27603 GCA_964587285.1 uncultured bacterium
TCCGATGGAATCGTGCACGGTTTCGACCACTTTAATCCGGTATCCGTTTTCGAGGGCTCTGAGTTGTTCCAGCTTCTCACGCTGCTCCAAAGACGAGGCGGGAAGTTTTGGAAATTGAAGCAAAAAGTCCCTCCGGTAACCGTAGATCCCTAAATGTTTGAAATAGAGATGGCTGCGTTGGTCGCGGTCATGAGGGATGGGCGAACGGGAAAAATAAAGCGCCCAGCCGTTTTTGTCCTTGGTCACTTTGACGACGTTGGGATTTGAAAATTCTTCCGGATCGTTTTTTTGAATGCAAGCGGTAGACATCATGCAGGAAGAATCTGTTTCGAGGGCGCTCACCACTTGATCTACGACTTCATAATGCATGAGAGGCTCATCGCCTTGAAGGTTCACGATCAATTTGGAGTCCAAATTTTTGGCCACTTCCGCAATCCGCTCGGTTCCGCTGGTGTGATGCGCTCCGGTGAGGATGGCTTCGCCTCCGAATGAGTTCACGCATTCTTTCATCGCTTCGCTGTCGCATGCGATCATCACGCGATTGATCCGTTTGGCTTTCTTGGCATTTTCATAAACAAATTGAATGAGGGGTTTTCCTTCGATTGTTTGTAAGAGTTTTCTCGGAAACCGGCTCGATTCCAAACGGGCGGGAATCACGCATACGGCCTCCGACTTAGACACTGAAAAGCGCCCTCTTTTTCGGAGCATTCGTTGACAAATTGGAAACCGATTGCCTCAGTTCCTGCGGAGTCAACGTGGCGGTTCCTAACTTCCCCACAACAATTCCTGCCGCGCAATTAGAAAGTGTGGCGGCCTCTTTAATATTGGACCCGGCGGCCAATGCCATCGCGAATACCGCGATCACGGTATCGCCGGCGCCGGAAACATCATACACTTCCTGCGCTGCGGTCGGAATTTTAGTAATGGCTCCGTCTTTTTCAAAAAGAATCATTCCCTCTTCTCCAAGCGTGATCAATACCGCTTGACATGAAAATTGTTTCAACAATTTTTTTCCTACCTCATTGATATTCGGCACGCGGCCATTTTCCGTTTGACCGTAGGCACTAAAAGCTTCTTTGCGGTTAGGCGTAATGGCAGTCACCCCTCTGTAATATGAGAAATGCTTTTCTTTAGGATCAACCAGAACAGGTTTTCCGAGCCGTTTTGTTTCTTTTAAAACATGAGCTAATAGCTCTGCCGTAATCATTCCTTTTCCGTAATCTTCAATGATAACAGCATCCACCTTGGGCAAAATTTTACTGATGAACGATAAGGCTTTTTCCAAATGCTCACCGCTCAGTTCCCGATTGTCTTCGCGATCGAAGCGAACGACTTGCTGTGAATGAGCCACCACCCGCGTCTTTAGCGTGGTGGGACGGGCCTGATCATAAATGGCTCCGCTTGTGTCGATTCCTTCTTTCCGCATTGCTTTCACTAACATGCGGCCGCGCAGATCACGGCCGACCAAGCCACATGGATAAACTAACCCTCCAAGTGTCCGAATGTTGTTGGCAACATTCAGCGCGCCGCCGGGCACAAAAGATTCTCGGCTTACGTTTACGACCGGTACCGGAGCCTCCGGTGAAATCCGTTCAACCGTTCCCCATACGAATTCATCGAGCATCCAATCGCCGATGACTAGAATCTTCGTTTCGCTGAATTGGTCTACATATTGATAAAGCTTGCGTGCGTTTTTTCCATTCAAAGAAGGCATTTTTCGACTCACCGGCATTCTGCTTAATCCTTATAATAAAATGACTTACATTGTTTTTGCGCTGCGTTCGGAAGACTGGAGTGTATCATTCCCCTTATTATCTGTCAATTCACGCAAATAAACACCAGCAGACCTGACCATACCCGTAAATCCCGCTGCGTGAACCCAAAAGGCAAGGAGATTATCCTTGTCTCTCACTTTAACTCGAGAAATTGAATATAAGGTTACGGGGTAGCCTGGTTTCAGAGAGGTCCGGAAAGCAAGGCGGTATTCAGCTTGTTGAACTAATTTTATTATCTCTTCATTGAAGGAGCCTCCCGGATAGCAAAAGTAGTGAACGGGCCGCCCCCAAAATTCTTCCAGTTTGATTTTTGATTCCTTAATTTCAATCCAAGCTTCTTCTTTGGAAATTTCTTTTAAATTCGGATGGCTAATGGTGTGTGAACCAAAAGTCACTAAAGGATGATTGGAAATTTGTTTCACCTCCTCCAATGTCATATAATCTTTCCAAAATTTGTCGTTCATATGCTCCCAGATCAGAAAATTGACCGACGGAATTTGATAACGTTCTAAAATCGGCAGCGCATACTGAAGATAGGACCTGTGGCCGTCGTCAAAGGTAACTAAGACTTCTCTTCCTTTCGGTTGGCTTGCTCCTGTCTGAATGGCATCATATTCATCAACGGAGATAGGCCTAAATTTTGATTTAAGCAACTTCATCTGGCGTTCGAAATTCGTTATACTTACATTCAAACTACTTTTTCCCGTTACGACTTCGGCATCCGGCAAAATAAAATGATACATCAAAACGGGGATACCGCGCTTCGGCAAAAGAGTGTAAACGGCCGATGCCCCAAGAATGAGTGCGAAAGCGAAAATCCCAAGCCACCACTTCTTTTTAAGCTTGATCATTTATTGATTGCCTTTCATAACCCACTAAGATGACGGTAATCGTGCCTAAGACCGGAATTTTGGTTTTCATCATTAAAGGAAGGCGTTTTTCGTCGGTACTCATCCACCCGCGGATCTTGCCCCTTCGGATGAAAACACCTTGAAATTTTGCCGAAGGCTCGATTTGAAAAGCGTCAAAAACACCCAGTTTTTTAAGCTCAAGCTGATCTCGTTCAAGCACTTTCACTTCGAAATCCCAATTCTTCTCATCGGAATTAGCAGGGATATGGATCACATCCCCCACCTTCATCGGCTGCATCCGGAACCAGTAGGCGGAGGAAATTTCGTCCTGCACATTTTTCGCAATGAGAACTTGTTTCTTGGTGCCGTTCTTACGCGAAAAATGAATCGCCGTGTGATTTTCCTGATCAAAGTCGATGACTTCATCAGCCCGGTAGCGTCCTTCACGTAAAATTTTTTCGTAACGAAGAGAGTGTAGATGTTCTTTATCAATGTAACTGTGGTGCTCGTCACGTACGGGATAAACTAAATCGATCAACGAATTTGAGCGGGCAAACGCAACAATATGATAGGCATCGCGGCCGCGGATATTCTCCATTCCTTTGACCATAACTTCCGCCGTGCCCACTTCTAAACCGAGCCACCTGACGCTAAATTTCAATTTTTCCCCCTCCGGAATGGTAAACGGCGCTTTATCGATAGCCGTTATAGGCTTCATGTCCGTTTGCGCGTAAACGAACTGCCAATCCTGAACCGCGAATAAAACGTAAGCCAAACCTAGTATTAAAGACCGATAAGTAAACGATGTCTTCATTATTTTGGGAGAGCGCTTAACGAGGGTTGATTGAAAAAGTTTCGTAAACAAATTTCGTTCAGAATGCGCTCGGGCAAGAGGCGGCTTAAACATTCAATGCCTTGGCACGCCGCTTGGTATCGAAATCTTTGATAACAAGGACGGCACGCGGGACCTTCATTTGAAACCGTCATCACTTTTAGACCGGGAGGATACGGGCCGTAAACGACGGAATCCACCGGGCCGAATATTCCAATAACAGGCGTGCCTACCGCATGGGCGATATGAAGTAAGCCGCCGTCATTTCCAATCAAAACTGCGGCCCGCTTAATCAGCGCAGCGGCTTGCCGAATCGATAGGCTGCCGCAAAGATTATCAGCCGCGATACCGCTGAGTTCCTCAAGAAGCTGATCACCGAGAAAACGCTCGTTTTGACCGCCAAAAATGAGCACTTTCTCAAAGGCCAGAGGATATCGGCTGCGAAGTTCTTGAATCAGCTTTGCAAAATGCCGAACCGGCCACCTTTTAAGCCGCGCATCTTTTCCCCAGGACTCTCCGCCGCCCGGAGCAACGGCCAAAAAAGGAACGCCGTCAGAGAGATGATATTTCCTTAATATTTCTTGTGCGGTCATTTGATCGGTTTCGCTTAAGAAAAGTTCGGATTGATTTGAACGAGGGCTGATCCCTAAAAATTTCAGGAGGCCGAGATAATATTCCACCACCGATCGGTCCACATAACCATTCGGCAATTCCTGTTTATGAGTCAGAAGAAGGCCGCGGTTTTTGAAATTGAATCCGATGCGAATCGGAATCCAAAAAAATAGAAACGACATAAACGCGTAATGGCCTGTCGGAGAAAAATCAAAAGCGGCGTCATAGCGCACCTTCCGAAGCTTGGCGGAAAGCTCCATCAGCTTTCGCCATCGGTTCCACTTTTGACGAAAACCCACAACCGGAGATTTGTCCCATTCAAAAATCTCATCCACATAAGGATTAAATTCAAAAAGCTCCCGGGTTCTGCTTCCAAGGAGAAGATCGACCCGTTTCACACCGTGCTCCTTGAGCGCACGGAGAATAGGCGTAATGAAAAGCCCGTCGCCGATGCCAAATGGATGAATCATTAAAACCCGCTTGGGGCGCGGCGGAATTTGATTTGATTTACGAAACCAAAAAGGGTTCATATCGTCTCGCTGCTTCCAGGACATCTTCCACTTTCAATTCTTTCAAACATTTGAAGTCAATTTGACACCGGTGCGCCAAACATTCGACGCAGCCGACATCTTTTTGAAGAAAGGAGCTGTTTTCAGAAAGGGCCTTCCAACGCGTTGGGCTTAAACCGGGCTGATTCCTGCCAAAAATTGAAATCACCGGTGTCCGAACCGCAGCCGCGATGTGAACCGGGCCCGAATCGTTGGAAATGAGGAGGCGCGCTCTTTTTAAAAGCCAGGCTAACATTCCAAGGCTTAATTTTCCCGCCAAATTTAGAGCTTTTTCCTGCATGAATTCCTGCATTTGAGCGGCGTGGAAAACGCCAGGCCCTTCCCCGATGATCACGGGTAAAATATCGTAGTTTTGAACCAAACGATCCGCTACTTTGGCCATCCGTTCGGGCGACCACCTTTTAGAGATACAGCTTGCGCTGGGATGAAAAACCATATACTGGCGATTCAAATCCTTGGGTAAAACTTGATTTAAGGCGTGAATGTCAGATTCCAAAAGCGGAAAATAAAGCTCAAGCCGCTCGGGCTTCGGAATGTCAAGCAGAGTAAGCAAATCAAAATTGTACTCGGCCTCATGTTTTTCGCCTTGCCACTTTTTTTCCCGGACAACGTTCGTCAGCAGAAAATGATTTCTTCCGTGCCTCCCGAGCTCAACTTGGTAGCCAATCCGGAGCGGAATACTCGCAAGCCAAGAAATGATATTAACCCGGTTCGTGGCATGGAGATGAATCGCAACGTCAAAGCCTTTTTTTCTCAAATCCAATCCGAATAAAAAAGTCTGCCACCAGCTCTTATGCCGCCCTTTTTTATCGTAGATGATGACCTCATCGATCCATGGGTTTCCCTGAACGAGAGGCGCCGTCTCTTTCAAAACCATTGCCGCCACATAGGCATTGGTATATTTTTCCTTGATCGCTCGGAAAACCGGAGTAGATAAAACGACATCTCCGATGCGGTCTGTTCGGCTGACCAAAATTTTTTTAATGCCTGAAAGCGGGATCGGCTGCATGATTTAAAAGTTCTTCACAGGCTTGAATAACCAATGACGCCGGCAAGTCATCCAAACAAACGCGCCGCTCCAAGCGGCATTGGGCGACTTCGCAGGGCGTGCAGTCTAAATGTAAACGGACTCCTCTTCGATTTGGGTGCGCGAGATCAATTTTTTTTTCGTCGGTTGGGCCGTAAATCGAAACGGTAGGCCGGTCGAGTTCGTGCGCCAAATGCATGACCGAACTATCATTGGCCACCACGAGAGCCGCCCGGCTCGTCAAACCCGCTAATTCGCGCAGCGTAAGCTGCCCGATTAAATTCGAGACCGGCTTCGAAATGTTCCGCTCCAAATCCTGACCGATAGCGGCTTCACCTTGGCCGCCCACCAGCGCGACCGAAACGCCTGACGCTGTCAGATGATCCACCAGTTGAGCAAATCCCGAGACCGTCCAACGTTTGAGGTGAGTGCCGGCTCCGGGGGCAAGAATGGCAAACGATGAACTCGCGGGTGATGACAAGTATCCTTTAAATTTTTCAAACGCGCTTGATTGTTCGGCGGGAGAAAAAAAATGAAATTTGTTTTCCGCGCCCGGATTTGGAATTAGAAAACTGATCCGTTTTAGATGCTGAACCCGCATCAGGCGGTCTGAGCGGTCCATCCAAATTGAGGTTTTGTAACGTGCGCCGATCATCCAGGCCAAAAACGAATTTCTGAGATCGATCACGCAATCGTAACGCGCTTGCCTGAGTTTGAAAACCAATTTCAAACGGTTAAGCCAAAAATCTTTTTTGTCATAAATGAGGACGTCATCAACGGTGTTGCAATTCTCAAAAAGCGGAATGCCTCTGGGTCCCGCCAAGACGGAAAGATGCGCTTCAGGAAAGCGATCGCGGAGAAGTGAAACGACTGTCGTTGTCAAAATGACATCGCCGATATTGCTTAAGGTAAAAACCAAAATTTTCTTTATTTGAGATCGGTCGATCATGGAAGTAATTTTTCTCGTTCTATCGTTTCAAGCACCGTTTCGACCGAAATCAATTCCATCCACGGAGAAGGAAACGCCTTGCCAACCCAAGGCAGCTCCACTCCTTCCGGAAAATAATGGATAATGACATTTCGCCCTCGGCCCAAGGGAGCGGTTTCTCTTGAAGCCGTGGGCCCAAAAAGACCCAGCACGTTTGTTCCCACCGCCGATGCGATATGAAGGGGGCCCGTATCGTTTGAAATCACTAAACGGCACTTCGTGTATAAAGCCCCAAGCTCGCGAACCGTCGTTTTGCCCGTTAAAGACACAAATGAAGAACGAGTGCCGTGATTTAAGATTTCCCGAGCGACGGGACTGTCTCCGGCGCTTCCCGTCAAAACAATTTGAACTCCAAAGCGACTGACTAAACGATGAGCAAGCTCTCTGAAATGCGAAGGCGGCCAGCGTTTTGGGATCCAATTGGCGCCGGCATTAATGGCAACCAATCGATCCGGATTCAACTCATATTCACGTAATAACGCATCTGCAGTTTTAAGATCATTGGGCGTGAAATGGAATTCATATTCGCAACCATTTTCCACCCGATGCCCTGAAGCGCGCAGTAAATCCAGAAAATATTGAACATCATGAATCGGCCCTTCGGGTTCTGGAACGGCGCACGTCAGCCATTTGCCCCGTTTTTTTGTGTCGTATCCGATTCTTTCTTTAATTCCGCTTCGGCATGCCAGCTTTGCTCGAGTGATGGAACGGTGAAACAAATAGGCCCTGTCGATTTTTCGTTTTTTTAAATTTCTGACGAGCCGCCATCTGGCAAAAATATTTTTGCCGGTTTCCTTTTCATCGAAAGAGATGACTTCATCCACATGAGGGTTCACTTCTAAAATCTCAACGCATCTTTTCGACGTTACGGCGACCAAATGCGAATCAGGAAAATTTTCCTTAATCGAGCGCAGGGCGGGCGTTTCAAAAATCACATCACCCAGCCAATTTTTCGTGAAGACAACGATATTCACTCCACCACCTCATGGTGCGTCCGGCTAAAAAGCTGGCTCTCCACTGCCTCAAAAACCTCGCCGACACTGATTTCGTGTAAGCAAAGTAACGTTTCGGGATTTCCGCACTTGCCGCTGTAACAAGGCTGACACGGTAAATGTTTGGATAAAACGATGTGGCTGTTTCCCGGGGGCATGTGGCGCTTCGGTTCGGTCGGGCCGAAAAGAGCGACGATTTTTGTGCCGAAGGCGCTCGCCATATGAAGCGGAGCTGTGTCTCCGGTGACGAGAACATCCACGCGTTTCACCAAACTAACCAGTTGGGCTAAAGTGGTTTTTCCGATGAAGTTGAAAACGTTTTTCAAATGGGCATCTTTGAAAATCTGAGCAAGATGTTCATCGTCCTGAGTGCCCATCAGCACAATTTGACAGTCGGACTTTTGAATGAGCTGCCTGGAAAGCTCCAAAAACCGTTCCGCGGGCCATTGTTTGGTCGGCCAACGTGGGCTTGAGCCCAGAGCAAAACCCACGAGAGGTTTGTAAGCATTAAATCCCGCATCTTTTAAACACTCGGAAATATAAGCTTCCTCTCGCGGTTCTGACCAAAGCTCAATTTGATCTTCAAATTGAATGACGCCCGCACGTTTCAACACTTGAAATTGATGTTCGACAGGGCCTAAACTTTTGTTCCAGGTAATCACCGGATGCGTCAATAAAAAACCGCCGGCCGCTCGCTTGTAGCCATAGCGCTTTGGGATGCGCGCGAGAAAAGCAAGCAGATGGCTTTTCCAATTGTTTTGAAGGTCAATTGAAAAATCAAATCCCCGATCGCGGAGCCGCTTACCCAATTTGAAGAGGCGCTTCCATTGATCGCGCCGCTTGGCCCGATCAAAGGGAATTAATTCGTCCAAATAAGGGCATTTCTCCATCAAAGGAGCTAATCTTGATTCCACTAAAAGAGTAATAGAAGCATTTGGAAACCGCTTCCTCAGCATGCGGAAACTGGGAACCGCAAGCACTAAATCACCGATGGCGCCAAATTTGGTGATGAGAATTTTCTTATGCTGCTTTACGGCTTGATAGACTTGGCACGTTTTTTCAACCATTTGATCGAGGCTAAATTCACGCTCCACTTTTTGGCGCAAAGCTTGAGACAGCTTTTTGGAAAGCGGCCTATCCATCAAAAGCTTTTCCATCACAATCGCCATTTCTTCGAAATTCTCAGGCGAAAATAAAAGGCCGTTTTCATTTTCATCGATCACGTCTAAAATGCCGCCGATCCGGGAGGCAGCTACCGCAGTCCCTACCGCTCCGGCTTCGATTAAAACGCGGCCAAAAGCTTCCGGAATTTTAGAGGAGAGCACCAGAAGATCCGCCGCACGCAGCAATTCCGGCACATCCCGCCGTGTTCCTAAAAATTGAATCGTAGGACCCAGACCGAGCCGATTGACCATCAATTTTAAATCACGAAAGTAGGACTCCTTATCCTCATCCGGCGCTCCCACTATTGACACTTCTAAATTCGGGAGCCGTTTCGAAAGCAAATGAACGGCGCGGATAAATTCCTGATGGCCTTTGATAGGCGTAATCCTGCCCACATTCATAATCCTGAACACGCCGGATTTTGCTTTTTCATATTTTTGCGGAGAAAACGAATAGCGGCTCAAATCAACGCCGCGATGAATTAAAGTGATCCGCTCGGGCGGAACGCCAAAATCATCAATCATCCTCCGGCCAATCGAATGGGAAATGGCGATCACTTTTTTTCCCCACCCCATGACGCGGCTAAAAAAATGTTTTGAATAATAACCATGGCAAGTCGTGACAAAATCACAATTCGTCCGCCGGACCGCAAGGTAAGCCAGCCAGGCCGGAACGCGGCTCCGGGCATGAATGATGTCGATGCGTTCGCGTTCCAGGAAATTTGCAATTTCTCGGACAAGGGCTAGCGAAGTAACGGACTTCTGATGCACGGGCAGTTGGAGATGCGGAATTCCCGCTTTCACCAGCTCTTCTACCAAGGCACCACCGCTTGAGATCACATAAGGCTCTTCGCCCCTTTTTTTGAGGGCCTTAGCCAAATCAATGGTGCCCGTCTCAACGCCGCCTACATTTAATTGAGGTAATATCTGCGCGATTCTCATCCCACCACCTGCTTTAACCCCTGCGGGGTTATTTCTGAAAGAAATGCTCGC
>CAZPKZ010000002.1:0-2810 GCA_964587285.1 uncultured bacterium
GATGTGAACAATGCCCGTGCCGTCGGTTGCGGAAACATAATCCGCAAGAATAACTTTAGATGTTCTGCCATTGATAAAAGGATGCTTTGTTTCAAGTCCTCGTAAATTCAAACCTTTTTCGGAATCGTATTCCTTGATGATCTTAAGATTCAGTTTAGAGGTGATTGAATCTTTAAGTGTCTTCGCAAATGTGAATTTACCCTTGTCAGTTTCAACAAACGCATAATCAAGTTCAGGATGAACCGCCAAACCGACATTCGCGGGCAAGGTCCATGGCGTCGTGGTCCACACGAGCAAAGAAGCATCATGTTTGACTTGTTGAAAAGCAACGTAAACAGCGCGGTCTGTTTTATCTTCATATTCCAATTCCGCGTCGGCGAGAGCGGTTTCACAATCCCAGCACCACGGAACCGGCTTTAAGCGCTGCTCAATAAATCCTTTCTCATAAAGTGTGATGAAAGACTCTGCGATCGAAGCCTGGTAAGCTGGATCCATCGTAAGGTAAGGATTTTCCCAATCGCCGAAGATGCCGAGCCGCTTAAATTCCTTGCGCTGGATTTCGATGAATTTCTCGGCGTATTTCCGGGCCTGTTTGCGGAATGAAACGCGTTCCACTTCGTCTTTGCGCTTGCCCATTTCCTTTAAACATTGATGCTCAATCGGAAGGCCGTGGCAATCCCAGCCGGGGACGTATTGGGCGTTAAAGCCGCGCATGGTTTTATATTTGACGATGATGTCTTTTAAAATTTTATTGAGCGCATGCCCAATATGGATGTTGCCGTTGGCGTAAGGAGGCCCGTCATGCAAAATGAATTTTTCGCGCCGCGCACTTCCCTGTTTCTGGATCCGCTCACCCAGTTTCTCTTCTTCCCACAGGCGAAAGCGCTCGGGCTCCGAGGCAGGAAGATTGGCCTTCATCGAAAAAGACGTTTGAGGAAGAAGGATGGTATGCTTGTAGTTTTTGGGCTTAACGGACATGAGGAAGCTTATGAACAAAAGATTCAACCAATTGGTCCAGCTTAGGGCCTGATTCACCGGCGGTCCGGATGATTTCTTCAATATTAATGGGTTTCAGATCATCCGGGTCGCAAAGATCGGTCACCACGCTGATTCCCAAAGTTTCAAAGCCGGCGTGAACTCCTACGATGACTTCGGGAACTGTGGACATCCCGACCAAATCCGCGCCAAGCTGACGCATGAAGCGGTATTCCGCGCGGGTTTCAAGCTGAGGGCCGCTCACACACATATAGACCCCGCGCTTTAAAGGAATGCGTTTCTCACGCGCGGCCTGCTCCGCCAGCACGAGGAGCCGTTCCGAATAAGGCTGGCTCATATCCGGAAACCGGATGCCGAGGCGGTTATCGTTCGGACCGATCAAGGGACTCACTCCCATAAAATTGATATGATCTTCGATGAGGACGAGCTCTCCTTTTTTATAATTCAAATTCAACCCGCCCGCCGCATTCGAAACAATTAAAATTTTCGCGCCTAATTTTCTCAATACACGGACCGGAAATGTGATTTCTTCGAGCGAATAGCCTTCGTAAAAATGGAAACGGCCATCCATGATCACCACTTTTTTCCCGCCCAAAACGCCGAAAAGCAGCCGCCCGGCATGAGAATCAACGGTTGATTTTGGAAAATTCGGAATCGATTCATAATCAATACTGAGCTCTTTAGTCACGCGTTTGGCTAAGTTTCCGAGCCCCGTTCCTAAAATGATGGCGACGTCGGGCCGAAAAGCCGTCTTTTGCCAAATGGCTTTGACGGAACTGGTGATTTTCTGAAATACACTTGAGCGCCTCGAAGCTAAACCCATACCTTTTTCCTTAGGTTAACTGAGTTGAAAGGCCAGCCGTTGCAAAATGCCGACGATAAAACTATCCAAAAAGCTGATCAGAATAAAAGCCACTACGGGAGAAAAATCAATCGCCCCCACTTGAAGCGGAAGGCGCCTGAAGGGGAGTAAAATCGGATCCGTGATGCGATAGAGCATACTAATGGGTTCCGAAAAAGTACTGACTTGAAACCAGGAGACGATAATTCGGATGACCAAGAGAAAATAAATGACCTTAAAAATCATCGAAATCAAAACCGCTAGAGACGCAAAAAATTGACCGAGAATGAACATAGAGACCTCCTTAACGTTTGCTTAATTCCTTCGCACGGCGGACTGCCTGAAGAATGGCTCTGGAAAAAATCTTTGGAAACTGCTTTGCGAAAAGAACGTGAAGCGCCGCTTCTGTCGTTCCCTTCTTTGAAGTCACCATTTTTCGGAGCGCTTCGGGAGATTCTGATGAACGAGCCGCAAGAAGGGCCGCTCCGAAAGCCGTTTGAATTGCCAAAAGTTTTGCGGCTTTTTCTGGAATTCCGCCCTTCTTGGCAGTTTTAGCAAGCAGCTCCATCATCAAGAAAAAATAAGCGGGGCCGCTTCCGCTCACCGCCGTGACCAGATCAAAATACTTTTCGGGAAGCCTGACCACTTTTCCGCAACACAAAAAAATAGCTTCTGCTGTTTTAACCGCCGCCCGGTTTGAACCGGCAAGGGCTGTGATCCCCTCTCCGACTTGCGCGCCCAAATTGGGCATCGCGCGGACAATCGCTGCGCGGTTTCCGATTGCTTGCTTGAGTTTTTTCAGGGGAGTCCCCGCCAAAATACTGATCACGGTTTGGTTTGCGTGTAAAACCGGCTTCAATTTTAGCGCCGCGGAATGAAGATCTTGCGGCTTCATCGCCAAAAGAACGATGCGTGAACGGCGAATCAACTCCGAATTGTCCCTGACGGCATTGACATGAAATTTCAGAGAAAC
>CAZPKZ010000002.1:2820-25847 GCA_964587285.1 uncultured bacterium
AAATTTACGTTTAGAGGGAATCGGATCATAAACAAATATTTGTTTCGGGCGTACCATTTGATGTCGAAGAAGCCCCGCTAAGATAGCGCTTCCCATATTGCCGCAACCGACGAATCCAATGGTTTGATTGAGCTGTTTCACCGAGGTCTTGCTCCAAATACTGCCGTGCCGATTCTCAAAAGATTCGCCCCTTCTGCGATGGCGATCTCAAAATCAGAACTCATTCCCATTGACAGATAATGCCAGTCTCCTTGGGGAAAGTTTTGTTTCAACCGGACTTGCAAGGTCCTGAGCAGGCGAAACGATTCGCGGGTTCGCTGAGAATCTGCTGTCAGCGGGCCGATCGTCATTAAACCGCGCGCCTTCAGATGTTTAAACTGCGACATTTTGTGCGCCGCATCCTCCACGGCTTCGGGCTCAAATCCGTGCTTCGTTTCTTCATGAGAGGTATTGACCTGAATTAATACATCGGCCGTTAGATTCTGCTTCGCCGCCTGCTTTTCAAGTTCCCGAGCTAATTCGATTCTGTCCAAGGAATGAATCAGGGCCACATGGCCTATCAAAGGCTTGATTTTATTCGATTGAAGCGAGCCGATAAAATGCCACCGAATGTCCTTTGGCAACTCTTCTTTTTTGGTCAGCAATTCTTGGACCCGATTCTCACCGAAATTGCGGGCACCCAAGTCATAAGCCTGTTTAACGCGCGCTGGATCAACGGATTTTGTCACCAGAACAAGTTCAATTTCCTTCGGATCCCGTCCCACAAGAGCGCACGCTTGATGGATCCGTTTCGTAACCACCGCGAGCGCGCGTTCAATCATAAGGGACAAACCCCGTCCTGACTAGGAAATAAGTTTACGGAAAACCTGGTCTATTTTATCGAGTTTTCCCAAAGAAACCAAGAAAACCGTTTTTCCGTCCTCTCCCAACGCATAATAGGCGTCACGGCCGGGCGATTCTTTCCCTTGAATTAGTTTTTGCTCCAAACCGTCTTGAAAAGCGACGCGAATGAGACGCTCTCCGGGCTGAAGGCCGAGCTTTCGATTTTCGGCGCGCGCGGTGTCCAAAAATTCTTTCACGAATACATTGTTCAAATGAAGCAGCAATTCATTCATCATATCATTGCCTATGATCGCTTTGGAGGGTTTCTCAAGCATCCACTCTTTCCCTTGGTGCTTAATTTCAAATTCCGACTTCGCCGTTCGAAATTGAATCAGAGTGATATCATTTTCAAGAGGTGTAAAAATTTGTTTCTTCCGAAGAGAATAAAGCGTTTTATCGAAGGCGGTGATAAACTGCGAATCCACTAAAAAATACTTTGCCTCGTTATTCCACTTAGCATAGGCGCCTTGTGCGACCGCGGCGTCAGATCCGATCACGAGGCAGCGTTCATCGGCCTTCAGATCCGTCACGACACAAATGCTAAGACGCGGCGCATCAAAACCGAACTCCTGCAGGCTTAAACCCTCAAAGGAAAGTGAACGGATTCGAGGGTAAAGTTTAAGCAAACTCACTAAGCCGTCTACGACGACAGACTCGGCCGGATAATCGATGGGCTCCACGAGGCGCCAGCTTTGGTCCTTTGACCTCGAAAGTGAAAGTTTTGTGCCTTTCGCGGCGTCGCTAAGACTAATCCCGGTGATCGTTTCGTTTTCGCTGAGTGAGAGAATGCGGGATTTGGCGGCTTCAGTCGCGAGAGAAAACGCGTTTTCGCTGGGACGTTTGATTTTAACAAAATAAAAAGCCGCAAGCGCAATCACAACGAGAAGCAAAACCGAAGTTCTCTCCCAGCTCATCCCACCACCTGCTTGCTTTGCCGCTTGCAGCGGCAAAATTTTGCCATGCAAAAAGAAAGAGCGCGCTGCATTCTAATTACAGCGCGCTCTTTACAAGCAGGTGGTGGGATCAATGGAACCGTCTCCTCCAAAAAAACACGGCGCTACCGGCCACGAGATATGAAATGGGGAACCCGAGGACGGGAACATAAAGCAGAAATTCTTGGTCTGTTTCTTTGAGATAAAGAGGGGTAATCTTTCTCGCTCGCGGCCGCGTCGTAATCGCAAGGTCATCGCCCGAAAGCCATGCGATCGTATTGAGAATCAAATCTTTGTTGCCCGAAAGATTGAGATAGCCATTGGTCACGAAATCACTGTCACCAAAAATTCCGAGCCTTCCCTTCCCTTCTTTCTTTTGAACGCACACGGCCACCGGAACGGGCCCTAATTCGTCCTTACCACGGTCAAATTGGGCCGTCCCATCGCCCAGTTTTTTAAGATCCCTTTCGGCCCAGCTTCCGGCTCCTGTCAGAGCAATTTCAGTTATTTCAAAACCCTCGGGTGTGTCTTTTGCTTTGCGCACGGAGCGCGCGATCGGGAAAAAAGAAGTGAGCCGAAATCCATGAGTAATAGCGTGGGGCCGGTATTCAGCTATAAGAGGAATTAAATAATCAGCGCCGAACAATTTGCTTAATTTATCGACGATGACGTCATCTCCCAATTGAACACCGTATTCGGCGAGAAATTGATTTAAATTCCTTCCTTCACCGGAGTCAACGGGATCCATCAAAACCAAAAGATTTCCGCCTTTTTCCAAATATTTGCGGATCACGTTCAGCTCCTCAGGAAGCAAATCCACTCGAGGACCGCCTAAAACCAACAGATCAGTTCCTTTCGAAATACCATCCCGCAAAAGGACGGTTTCCTTGACTTCATAATTGGAATTGATAAGTTTTTCCCGAAAAAGCCCATAACCGATCTTTTCCTTCGTCTCCGATAAGGACGGCCCTCCGTGGCCCGTTGCAAAAGTGATTCGCTTGGTTTCTTGACGAAGCAATTTGGAAAGAAGGCTCGTCAGGGCTTCTTCACTCACTTGTTTGGTCTTCTCGCGCCTTCCCTTGACCTCGACGACGATGGTTTCATAAGCGTCCACTTGGTATTGCTTCACCATGGCTGGTGAGCGGTCGGGGTCATAAAATCGG
Source organism: uncultured bacterium (assembly GCA_964587285.1). Taxonomy (GTDB): domain Bacteria; phylum Omnitrophota; class Omnitrophia; order Omnitrophales; family Danuiimicrobiaceae; genus 01-FULL-45-10b. The sequence continues at coordinate 5,798 of CAZPKZ010000002.1, forward strand.
ATATGAAATTTGGAATGGTAATAAGCGTATTCTTTAAGCAAATCATCAAGCAGCTGCTTTAAAGGCTGATCTTCCCTAAAAAATGCGTTGACTTCAATGGTTTCAGCTTGAAGCGCCTTAAGCACTTGAATGGTCTGGGGCGAAAGGCTGTACACTCTCCCTTCACTAAAATCCAAGCGATAATGATAAGTGCGGAGAATAAAATAGCTGAAAATCGCGACCGAAAAAGCGGCGAAAAGAAGAAGTATAAAATGTAAGGACGAAAAGAGATTTCTAAATTTCACCGCTCACCTCTTCCAAGTTCTGATTTCAAGGGTGCTGAGGGTTGCAAATAAAAAAAACGCGATAAACAAAAGGAAAAAAGAAACGTCCTTCGTATCTACAATTCCGCGGGCGATATCGCGAAAATGTTCCACGAGTGAAATTTCCCTAAAAATGGTTCCAAGCGCGGGGCTCGTCCATTCGGCCATCCATCCGACAATCCAGAAAAAAAGCAAAAGGGCAAAACCAATGCCCGCGCTCACTGCCTGGCGTTCCGTGAGCGATGACATGAAGATTCCGAGCGCCGCAAAACTCGCCCCCACCAAGAAAAGACCGCCGTAACCGAACAAAAGAGATGCGGTCTCAAAATATGCGGTCGTAGGAGAAATGAGCAAAATCAGGACGGCAAGAATGCCGATAAATTTTCCGAGTACGATCTGGATATCTGAAACAGGATAGGTAAACAGAAGCTCAAACGTCCCCCGTTCTTTTTCTTCCGCAAAAGAACGCATGGTCAAAAGCGGGATCAAAAGCAGCAAGAGCGCCGCGATGCTGGCCAAAAATGAACTCAAAACCCCTTCGGTTAAATTGAGCTGCCTGACCTCAAGGGCGGGATTGGTCGCCACCTGATAGGAAACCAAACTGAAATAGCTGATGTTGGACCAAAAAAAATAACCCGAAACCGCCAGAAAAAAAGCGGCGAAAAGATAAAAGGAAAACGTATGAAGCCATGACTTTAAATCGCGCGCCGCGATCGCTATTACTTTTGACATAGTTCAGACTCTTTGCTCACCACTTTGAGAAAAATCTCTTCCAAGTTATTTTGCGCAGATTTTAATTCCAAAGCCGCGGCCAGTTTCCCTTCGTTTAAAATTAAAACCCGCTCACACGTCATCTGCACCTCAGAAAGAATGTGGGTCGATAGAATGATCGTCCGCTCGCGGCGTAAAATTTGGATTAAGTTCCTCATGTCAACGATTTGTTTCGGATCCAGCCCGTTCGTCGGTTCATCCAAAATCAAAAGTTCGGGGTCGCCCAGCAAAGCTTGCGCCAATCCAAGCCGTTGTTGAAATCCTTTGGAAAGTTTTCCGGCGATCCGGTTCAGAACAGCTTCAAGGCCGCATTGTACGGCAACCTTTTGAATCGCCGTTTTTCTCCCGCGAAATGGAATTCCCTTAAGTTGAGCGACGTAGGAAAGAAAATCCTTAGCCGTCATATCCCGGTAAAGCGGGTTGTTCTCGGGCAGGTAACCGATTTTTCTGCGAAGGTGCGGCTTCGACTTACAAAGATCTGTGCCATCCATCATGACTTTACCGCTGCTCGGAGGAAAAAAGCCCGCGATCAATCGCATCAAAGTGGTTTTGCCTGCCCCGTTCGGGCCTAGGAAGCCAACCACTTCCCCGGTTTGAATTTCAAATGAAATGTTCTCGAGGGCTTGAACCTGCCCAAAGGCTTTGGAGACTTGCTGGACGGAAATCATCCCACCACCTGCTTGCTTGCCGCCATAGGTGGCAAAGTTTCTTTGAAACGGAAAAAACTCGCTATTGCTAATTTAAAAACCATAGCGAGTTTTTTAAAAGCAGGTGGTGGGATCATTTTGCTTTAACGCGGGCGAATTTTCGTTTCCCGCATTGAATCAAAATCGGCTGTTTCGTGAGGCGGATTTTATGGGCTGGATCCACGACCTTTTTCTGGTCGATCTGGACCGCCCCTTGCTGGATTAATCTTCTTCCCTCATTTTTGCTTTCCACGAGGCCCGCCTCCATTAAAAGCGAAACGAGATCCGGTTCATTCTGTGACAAAGTCACCGTTTGAATTTCATCGGGTACGCCTTTGTCCCGAAAAATGCGGTCAAATTCTTCGCGAGCCGCTTTCGCCTTCTCGCGGCCATGATAGAGACTGACAATTTGCTCGCTGAGTTTTGCTTTTGCTTCCCTCGGATCGGAAGGAACTAATGTTTCAATCATGGGCTGATATTCTTGAACATTCATGCCGCTTGCGTATTGATAATAGCGCGGGATCAAACGATCCGGAATGGACATCACTTTGCCGAAAATTTCCTTTGGCGAATCGTTGATATCAATGGAATTACCGAAGCTTTTGCTCATTTTTTTCGCGCCGTCCGTCCCTTCCAAAAGCGGCAGTGTCATGATGATCTGCGGCATTTGCTTCCATGTTTTTTGCAGCTCCCTTCCCACGAGCAAATTAAATTTCTGATCCGATCCGCCCAATTCGACATCGGCTTTGATCATCACCGAATCATAACCCTGGAGTAACGGGTAAAGAAATTCGATGAGCGCAATGGGCTGACCTGCCTGATATCGATTTTGAAAATCATCGCGTTCGAGCAGGCGGGCCACCGTATATTGGGAAGTTAAATTGAGAAAATCCTGCGGCTTCATTTGATCGAGCCATTCGGAGTTGTAACGCACTTCTGTTTTCTTCCGGTCTAAAATCTTAAATACCTGCGCTTCGTAGGTTTTGGCGTTTTCTTTGACTTGGGCTTGGGAAAGCATCGGCCGCATTTCGCTGCGTTGAGAAGGGTCGCCAATGCGGGCCGTGAAATCACCGACGATAAAAACAATTTGGTGCCCCAGTTCCTGCAGTTGCTTTAACTTTCGAAGCGGTACCGTGTGGCCTAAATGGAGATCAGCCGTGGAAGGATCGGCGCCGTATTTAATCCGAAGCGGACGTTTCGATTCGAGTTTTTGGCGGAGTTCGTCTTCAGAAATGAGGTCGACCACCCCCTCTTTAAAAATCTTAATCTGATCGTTCGGATTCGTTGGCATAATGAATGCGTAATTCTAACAACGAAAAAGAGATACGTCAATGACTCGGGTATTATAATGAAATTGCTTCGGTCACTTGTCTCCTCACGCAGCATCCCTGGACTGTCCTTCCAGCACCGCTCAGGCCGCAAATCATGAATGTCGGTTTGTGCGGCCTTCGCTGCGCAAAGGCTGCGTTTTCGATTGCCATAGAAAACGCGACGCCTTTGAGCTGCTTCCAGGACAGTCCAGGGATGCTTCAAGATGCAACGACATAGATCGAGCGGCTTCTGAAATTGCGTACGCACGCTCACGAGGCGGAGCGGGCACGGAGTAGTTAGGGTGCGCCGTAAGGCGCACCCTAACTGCGAGCGAAGCCGAAGTGCGCGAGTGAGTCCCGCCTCGCCGGGGCGGGACGAACGGTGCGGCAGCAATGCAGGAAGCCGCTCGTAGACAAAAAGGGTGGGCTGTGCTAGAATCCCCACCTTATGTCAATCCATCCGCAGGCAATCATCGGAAAGAACGTCTCCTTGGGGGAAGCCAACGAAATCGGCACTCATGTAATCATCGAGGACGGGGTTAAAATCGGCTCCCACAATAAAATTTGGCCCGGTGCCTACATCGCGACGGGCACTGAAATCGGGGATCGAAACAAAATCCACATGAACGCGGTCATCGGCCACGAACCGCAAGATTTAGCGTATAACGGGACTCCTACCAAAACCCGCATTGGAAATGCCAATATTATTCGCGAGTTTGTCACCATCCACAGAGGCACTAAAGAAGGTTCTGAAACAGTGCTGGGTAACCACAATTACTTAATGGCCTATTCCCATATGGGCCATAACGCCCAAGTGGGAAATAACGTGGTTTTGGTCAACGGCGTTCAATTAGGAGGCTATACGGTGATTGAAGACGGGGCAGTCATCGCAGGAATGGTGGTCGTCCATCAATTCTGCCGGATCGGCAAATTAGCGATCATAGGCGGTTCCTCCGCGGTCAATAAAGACACGCCTCCGTTTACCATTTCGGCGGGCCGAACCACGGTCGTCGTGGGATTAAACATCGTCGGATTAAGACGCGCGCAAATTCCTCCTTCAACGCGTGATGAAATTAAACGCGCCTACAAGCTTTTATACACTTCGGGCCTGAATACGACGCATGCGATTTCTGAAATCGAAAAAATGGTGACCACACCTGAAGTCAGATATTTTGCGGAATTTGTGAAAGCCTCAAAACGCGGGATTTGTCCTGGCGGCTCAGCCAGCAAAACGAGAACGGCCCTAACAGAAGCAGGAGATTAAACTTTTCGGACGATTAAGATTGAATTTTTCCCGCCGAACCCGAAGGAATTCTTCATCGCGGTTTTTATTTTAGCCGGCCGCGCTTGATTCGGAACATAATCCAAATCGCACTCGGGATCAGGATTTTCGTAATTAATGGTTGGCGGAATCACTTCATATTCCATCGCAAGAAGCGTCGCGATCAGCTCAACACTTCCGGCCGCTCCGATGAGATGCCCTATCATGGATTTTGTCGCACTGATCGGGATTTGATACGCGCGCTTACCAAACACTTTTTTGATAATCATCGTCTCCGTTTTGTCATTCAAAGGCGTCGAAGTGCCGTGGGCATTAATGTAATCGATCTCATCCGGTGCCACATGGGCATTACGCATGGCGATCTCCATCGCCCGGATTGCTTCTTTGCCTTCCGGATCGGGACTCGTCATATGATACGCGTCGCACGTCATGCCGTGGCCTAATATCTCGGCGTAAATATGAGCGCCTCTTTTTTTGGCGTGTTCATACTCTTCCAAGACCAGCATTCCGGCGCCTTCGCCCAAAACAAATCCGTCCCGGTCTAAATTAAACGGCCGGCATGCTTTTTCCGGCTCGTCGTTGCGCGTCGAAAGCGCGCGCGCGGCGCAGAATGCCGCCAAAACGCCGGGGTAAATTCCGGCTTCGCTTCCGCCCATGATAATAAAATCAACGGTGTTGCTGCGGATGGCTTCCCAAGCGTAGCCAATCGCGTCCGATGCCGACGAACACGCGGTCGCAATCGAAAAACTCGGGCCGGTCACACCCAGCTCGATCGAAACCTGGCTGGCGCAGGCGTCCGGAAATGAGGCCAACGCGATGAAAGGGCTCACACGCGAAGGCCCGGTCTTCAAGAATTCTTCATAATGCTTCATGATGTAGCCGTGGCCCGCCATCGCCGTCCCAATCATCACCCCAGTCCGTTCCCTGCCATTGGAACGCGGATCGAGGCTCGCATCCTGAACCGCCATCTTGGCGGCCGCGACCGCAAGCTGGCTGGTTCGATCCATCCGCCTGATATTTTTTTTGTGGACATACATTTCGGGTTCAAAATTTTTAATTTCTCCCGCGAAGTGAGTCGCAAAAGGGCTGGCATCAAATGAGCTAATCGTAGAAATTCCGGTTTTCCCGCTTTTGATCGCCTCCCAAAAGGCGTCTTTACCGATGCCATTGGAAGCGATCACGCCCATCCCGGTGACGACAACCCGACGTTTTTCACTCATATTCAACCCTTAAACAAATGACCCACCTTAATTCATAGTGGGTCATCAATTTTGAAAATCGCTCGTTTCTCGTAATACGCTTTAGTAGTTCTCGCGCGCCCCTTTAAGCGAAAGGGCGATTTTACGGTTTTCGTTGTCCACATGAAGCACGACCACGTGAAGGGTTTCTCCAACCCGAAATGACGATTCCAGTATCTCCGCTTGATCATGCGGTATTTCAGAGGCATGGACGAGACCCTCAAGGCCGTTATCCAGCTCCACAAAAATTCCAAAATTAACGATCTTGGTCACCCGGCCTCTCACCATGGCGCCGCCGGTCAGCGATTGCGTCAACCGGGGCCAAGGATCCTCGGTCAAATGCTTGATGCCAAGAGAAATTTTTCTGCTCTGCGGATCAAGCGAAAGGACTTTGGCCTTAACGGCTTCTCCTTTTTTGACGATTTCACTCGGATGATTGACTTTCTTCAGCCAGGAGATATCTGAAACATGAATCAAACCATCAATGCCGGGTTCCAGCTCCACAAAAATGCCGTAATCGGTCACATTGCGGACTTTTCCCTCAATTACATCTCCCGCACGGTAACGTTCGGCCAAGCTGTCCCACGGGCTTGCGCTCATTTGTTTAAGCCCGAGTGAAATTTTGCGCGCGTCTTTGTCCACGTTCAATATGACCGCTTCCACCTCGGAACCGACAGAAAGGATTTCGGACGGATGGCTGACCCGCTTGGTCCAGGAAAGCTCGCTGATGTGAATCAAACCTTCAATGCCGGGCTCCAACTCAATGAAGGCGCCGTAGGCGACCACGTTGGTCACTCGGCCTGTTACTTTGGAGCCGGGCGTATATTTCTGGCCGACTTGTTCCCAAGGGCTTTTTGTGATTTGCTTGAGCCCGAGTGAAACTTTTTCGTTGTCTTTGTCAATTGCGATCACCATCACATCTACTTCATCGCCCAAATTTAAAATTTCAGATGGATGCGCCACTCTTCCCCAACTTAAATCGGTAATGTGAAGAAGGCCGTCAATTCCGCCCAAATCAATGAAAGCGCCGAAATCAGTGATATTCTTCACCCTTCCTTTGACGACTTGTCCGACGGCCAGTTGCTTGACCATGCGGCTTCTCGTCGCCTCTTTTTCCCGGTCCATAAAGTCCTTGCGGGAGACAACGATGTTCTTGCGTTTGTGATTAATTTTAACAATCACAAATCGAAAAACTTGGCCGAGATATTGATCTAAATTTTTGACCGGTTTGATATCCACCAAAGAGGCGGGCAAAAACGCTTCCATTCCGATGTCCACCATAAAGCCGCCGCGGACTTTCTTAAAGATGCGGCCTTCCACGACACTGCCTTCGTTGGCGTTCGTGACGAGGTCATCCCAGCACTTTTGGCGCTCGGCTTTGCGTTTGGACAGAACCGCCATTCCGCTTTCTTCGTCCGTCGCTTCAAATAAAACTTCGATTTCACTGCCGACTTGGATTTCGGATGGGTTATTAAATTCGTCCAACTGCAGAAGGCCCTCGGATTTGTATCCAATATCGACGACCGCTTCCCGGCCGTGGATCGAAATCACTTTCCCTTTTACAATTTCTCCTTCTTTAATCGTCTTGAGCGTCTTTGCGTAAAGCTCTGCAAAGGTTGTTAATTTTGGATTGTCTTTATCAGTGAGCATACAAAAAACTAAGTTCTCCTTTTCGTCAAAACCAGCCGCTTTAAGTCTCCTCGGGGGAAATACTTACATAAAACGCAGGTCAGAATGTTGATTATTCTAGCAGAAACGGGCCAAAAGCAAAAGGTTATTTTATGAGCAAATCCTGAAGGATCGAGCGAAGGGAACCATCAATTTAGCCGATTTTTCGGCGCCTTTGAGAGGCGGTTTCGAGGAATTTGTGAATGGAACTTTTCGACCGGCGTTTCAAAAAAAAGGTGAGTTGACGGAGAATCTTTTCAAATCGGGAAAGATCTCGAATTAAATGAGCGCGGTTCGTAAAAAAAATAGGGGCCCAAAGCTTAGGGTCACCCTGCGCTACCCGTGTCGTGTCCGAAAAACCGGTTGCCGCGTAACCCAGCGACTTCGGGGAACTGGCGTGCATTAAAATAGAAGCCACTGCATGCGGGAGGTGGCTGATTTGCGAAACGGTTTGGTCATGCGCCTCCGGAGAAAAAATTCGCACTTGCGCGCCCAGTTTCTTCCAAAATGAGGACACGGATCGAACCGCTTCACGGTGTGATTTTCGAGTCGGCGTCATAAACACAAACGCACCTTCAAATAAATCCGCTCGGGCGTGCCGGGCACCGGTCAAATGTGAACCTGCCAAAGGATGAGATCCGACAAACTTAATATTTTTAAATTTCCTGCCGTCCACCCACCGTACGATCTCTGATTTCGTGCTTCCTACGTCCGTCACGATCGTGCCCGGTTTCGCGAATCGGTCTGTTTCCCGAACGTGTCTGGGTATGACATCAACGGGAGAACAAACCAGCACAAAACCAACGTTGCGGAGCGCCTTGGCGGAAAGCGTCGTAAATCCTTGGTCAATCCATCTTTTCTTTTTGGCAAAGGCGATTTTTTGAGGGCTTCGGCTGATGGCGACGATCTTGGCGGATTTGAAGCGTTTTCGGATCGCGGCGGCGAGCGATCCTCCTAAAAGCCCGAGGCTGACAATCGCAAACGAATTAGACATCGCGGCCGATGGCCTTGGCAATGCCGCGGATTTCTTTCATGAGCATGACAAACCGCCTAGGAAGAAGCGACTGCTCCCCGTCGGATTTGGCTTCCTCGGGATTATCATGCACTTCAACCATGATGCCGTCACAACCTGCCGCAACGGCGGCACGCGCGACCGGAATGACATAATCCCACTTTCCGGTGCCGTGAGAAGGATCCACCAAAACCGGAAGATGAGTGAGCTCTTTTAAAACAGGCACGGCATTGATATCGACCGTATTTCGTGTGGCCGTTTCAAAGGTGCGGATCCCGCGCTCGCAAAGCATGACATTAAAATTCCCTTTCGAGAGAAGATACTCCGCCGAAAGAAGAAGCTCGCTCACCGTGGAACTCAAGCCCCGTTTCAGAAGGACCGGTTTTTTCGATATGCCTACTTCTTTGAGCAAATCAAAATTTTGCATATTGCGCGCCCCAATTTGGAGCATGTCCGCGTATTCCGAGACGAGTCCGACCGTGCGCGTATCCATGACCTCTGTGACGACCAAGAGGCCCGTTTCATCGGCGGCTTCGCGCAAATATTTCAAGCCCTCCTCGCCCAAGCCTTGAAAACTGTAAGGCGAAGTGCGCGGTTTAAACGCTCCGCCGCGAAGAAACGTGGCGCCCGCTTTCTTCACTTCTTTGGCGATCCGAAGCAGCATATCGGGCCCTTCAACCGAGCAAGGCCCGGCCATCACCACAATTTTATTTCCGCCCACTTTGACGCCGTGATCCATGCTGAATTCCGTGTTTTCAGGCTTGAACTCGCGGCTGGCAAGCTTATAGGGCTTTAAAATCGGCATCACTTTTTCGACACCGGGAAACACCTCAAGCGGCTGAACTTGAAGCTTCGCTTCCTCGCCGATCACACCGATAATCGTGCGTTCCACGCCGCGTGACACTTGCGGCGTCAGTCCGAGCTCTTTTACTTTTTCACAAATGTGATTGACTTGTTCCGGTGTCGCCGTGGTTTTCAAAACGATAATCATTTCATTCTCCTTTTTTAAGCACCCTTTTTAAGGCGTGGACAAATCTCATCAATTCAAAACGAGTTCCGATGGTCACCCGAATATAAGTGGGAAGGCCGTAAGCGTTCATGGCGCGCACAATCACGCCCCGCTTCATCAAAGCTTCTGAAATTTTTCGCGCCTCGCGGCCCATATCCACCAAAACAAAATTGGCCTCGCTCGAAACGAAATGAAGCCCCATTTGAGTAAATTTTCGGTAAAGGTACAGCCGCCCTCGGTTGACGAGCCGTTTCGAACGCCACAAAAAAAGCCGGTCATCGAGCGCCGCCGTAGCGCCGATCTGGGCGATCCGATTGACATTAAACGGCTGGCGGACTTTATTGAGATAACTGATCATCTCCCGGGAGGCCATTCCGTAACCGATGCGGAGCCCGGCAAGGCCGAAGGATTTTGAGAAGGTACGGAGTAAAATCACGTTTGGTTTATTCGCTTTCACATGAAAAAGGAGATACGGAAAATCTTTGGCTTCGACAAAATCAATGTAGGCCTCATCAAAACAAACAATGACGTCCTTCGGGACTTTACTCAGGAAATCCTCCACTTCCTCCGCTTTCACATACGTGCCGGTTGGATTGTTTGGATTGGCGATGAAAATAAGTCGCGTCCGTTCATCGATCTGATCTAAAATCCCGCGCAGATCATAACGGAAATCTTTCATGGGCACCGGCACAAAGGAAGCTCCGCAAGTCTGGGCAATCAATGGATAAACTAAAAAGGAAGCCTCGGATGAAATGACGCGGTCTCCCTCATTTAAAAATCCGCGGGCGAGAAGCTCGATGATTTCATTCGAGCCGTTTCCGAGCACGAATTGTTCCGGAGGTAAATTAAACTCTTTCGCCAGCCTTTGTCTTAATTCATGCCCGCTTCCGTCCGGATAAAGATGGGCTTTCCGCAACGCGAAGCGCATGGCCCTGAGGGCTTTGCGGGAAGGCCCGAGCGGATTTTCATTGGAGGCAAGCTTCGTCACATGAAGAAGCCCTAATTCCCGCTCGACTTCCTCAATGGGCTTGCCCGGCTCGTAGGGCACTATGGATTGAACATAATCCTTAAAGAATTTTTTCATTTCGGTAAGGCTCATACACTCGATTGGCCGCGGACTTGCGGATATGACCCCAAGACTTTAAGATAACGCACGCATCCTTCAATGGCTTTGATCGTTTTTTTGACCCGAGCATCCTCAACATGTCCTTCCAAATCGATAAAGAAATAATAATCCCAAGCTTTCTTCTTGGAAGGCCGGGATTCGATCTTGGTCATATTGACCCTATTATTTCGAATGGGCTCAAGCATTTCATAAAGCGCTCCGACTTTATCCTTGATCGATACAACGATGGACGTTTTATCCTTTCCGGAACGGGCCGCCATCTGCCGGCCCACCACTAAAAAGCGAGTCACGTTATGCGCCAGATCCTCAATTCCTTCCGCCAAAATCGTCAAATTGTAAAGCGTGGCCGCCAGTTTTGAAGCGATGGCGGCTGAACCCACTTCATCCCTTGCCCGCTGTGCTGCCTGGCTCGTGCTGGCGCTTTCGATCAGCTCAGAGCGATGAAGATTCTTTTCAAGCCACAACCGGCATTGGCCAAAGACTTGCGGATTGGAATAAACCCGTTTGATGCTTTTCAGATCACAAGCGGCCATCAAATTGTGGGAAATCTCAAATAGAATTTCGGAACAGATTTTAAGCTCCGAATCAATGAACATGTCGAGTGAATGACTGACCGCGCCTTCAATGGAGTTTTCCACCGGGATCACGCCGTAGTCCACCCGCTCGTGATCCACTTCGGCAAACACTTCCGTAATGCTCGTGCACGGAACATACCGGACACTCGATCCGAATTTAGAAAGCGAGGCCAAGTGAGTAAACGTCGCCTCGGGGCCGAGATAAGCGACGGAAACAGGTTTTTCAAGCGCAAGCGAGGCCGACATGATCTCCCGGTAAATGGCCTTCAAGGCATCGGTCGAAAGCGGCCCTTTGGCGAGCGAATCAATTTTCTGATAGATTTCGCTTTCACGCGCCGGCGCGTAAACCTCAGATGCCTTCGCTTGTTTTAACTTTCCAATTTCAAGCGCAACTTTCGTGCGGTCACTCAAGAGCGCTATGATTCTCTCGTCCAGTTCGTCAATTTTTTTGCGAAGATTCTCAAGACTCATTTGGATTTGACTTTCCTTCCTCTGTGGTGATGATTTTCTCGGTCCTCAACAGCTCATCCCGCTTCACCGAATTTTCAATCAAAGACTTGATTTCAGAAATGTCGGGAAGGTCTTGAATCGACTTCAACCCGAAATGTTCCAAAAATTTATCCGTCGTTCCGTAAAGAAAAGGATGGCCGGGCACTTCCTTTTTTCCCACGATTTTGATCAGATTCCGTTCCATTAAAGTCTGAAGGACGCCCGAGGCGTCTACCCCGCGTAAATCCTCGATTTCGGAACGCGTAATCGGCTGCTTGTAAGCCAAAATGGCCAAAGTCTCGAGCGCGGATTGTGTCGCCTGTTTTTGCCGGCGCTGAAGTTCCAATTTCAAAATCCAAGGCGCGAATTTCGGATCCGTTGCGCACTCAAAGCCTCCGGCGATTTCCAAGATATGAAAACTTCGTCCCTCCGTCTCATATTCACTTTGAAGCTCGCGAACCAAATTTTCGATTTTTCCCTCCCCGTAACCGGCGCCCAATGCCCGTTTCAAATCGGAAACCGCGACAGGCTTAGAAGCCGTAAAGAGGATCGCTTCTATAATATGCTTTGCTTCTTGATCGCTTTGGATCTTGGGCGTCTTTTCACTTGCCGCTTTTTCTGCTCTTGGTCTTTCTGTAGCTATTTCGGGCGGAAGCTGCTCCGAGATTTCATGAGCCAATTCTTTGCGAAGCACTTTCAATTTAGCTTCTTTTTCCTTTTCGGATAGTTTTGTCATATCACCATTCCGAAAAGGGGACAGGCAGGAAATATTGCCTGTTCCCTTTTCGTTAAGTCGTTTTTGAAATCAAAATATCGCCGAATCGCTTCTCTTGCTCCACCTTGGCAAATTTGGACCGGATCACTTCAAGCAGAGCCAAGAAAGTGGCGATGAGTTCATTTTTGGTAAACTTCGCGCCGAAAAGTTCCCGAAACAAAACCGATCCGCGTTCGCTCAAAATCCGTTTCATTTCCTCGATTTTTTGCTCGACGGAAATAATGTCTTCGAATACTTCATGAAACGCTTCCTTCGAAACACTGCTCAGCACGGATTGAAACGCGCTTAAAAGATCGAACAAATTGGCGCTGAACGTATCAATCACCACATCCTCAGGAGAAAGATTGTTTAGATAATAATCGGCCACTTGGCGCGTAAACACTTTGCCGCGTTCATCTTCATACATCCCCAGTTTCTTAGCGGCCTCGCGAAACGCTTGATATTCCAAAAGCTTGCGGACAAGTTCGGTGCGCGGATCGCCGCCCTCTTCTTCGTCTTCCTCCGCAGTGGGAAGAAGCATTTTCGATTTGATATAAATCAAAGTCGCCGCCATCACGAGAAATTCACCAGCGATCTCAAGATCAAATTGTTTCATCTGCTTTAAATAATCGAGGTACTCTTTGGTGATCACTGAAATTTCGATATTATATATATCCATCTCGTTCTTCTTGATCAGATCCAGAAGAAGCTCGAACGGGCCTTCATAAGCCGGGACTTTGACGGTCAACGGATCATACGGTTTCGATTCTATCTGATTATTTTGCTCTTCCATATTAAATCCCAATCCCCGCGGCGTCCTTGGCTTGGCTCAATGTTTTGGCCGCGACGGCTCTTGCTTTCTGAGAACCCTCAATGATGATGTCGCGAATTTCTTTGGTCTTTGTCTCAAACGCTTTCCGGCGCTCATAAATCGGCTTCATAAAGGCCATTAAATGTTTGGACATTTCCTGTTTGCATTCCACGCAGCCCCGAAGCGCGTTGCTGCATTCATGGGCGACTGTTTTTTGATTCGAAGCATTAAAAATCGTATGAAAAAAATAGACGGGGCACACTTCCGGATGGCCCTTATCCTCCCGCCGTTTGCGGGCAGGATCGGTCACCATCTGCATGACTTTTTTATCGACTTCCTGGGGCGAATCTGAAAGATCAATCGTGTTGCCGTAACTCTTGCTCATTTTCCGGCCGTCTGTCCCGGGAAGTTTAGGCGTTTTCGTTAAAATGGCTTCCGGCTCCTTAAACACTTTCCCGTACAAGTGATTAAATCGGCGGGCGATTTCGCGCGCAAGTTCCAGATGTGGAAGTTGATCCGCGCCTACCGGCACGGCATCCGCCTGATAAAGCAGAATATCGGCCGCTTGAAGCACGGGATACCCCAAAAATCCGTGCGTCATCAAGTCTTTGCCTTTCTGTTCCTCGATTTGGTCCTTATACGTCGGATTCCGCTCCAGCCACGCGAGCGGTGTGACCATCGAAAGAAGAAGCGAAAGTTCCGCATGTTCCGGCACCAAACTTTGTAGAAAAATGGTCGACTTGTTCGGATCCAAGCCTGCCGCCAAATAATCAATCATGACTTCGGTGACATTGGATTTAATAGAAGCATGAGAGGCATATTCCGTCGTCAGCGCATGCCAATCCGCGATCATAAAGAAGGCATCTTCGCCTTCGAATTTTTTCCAATTTTCAAGAGCGCCCAGCAAATTTCCGAGATGTAACCTCGCTGTGGGGCGCATTCCGCTTAAGATTCGTTTTGGCATGCTTATCTCTTTGATAGGAAAAGTGTTGTATCTTATCTTAGAAGTACAGAGGTGTCAATTCATGGACGAACATCCTTTTGTTTCATTCAGGATCAACATGACATTATTTTTCGCGTCATTTCACGGGTTGATCGCACTCAAGAATCGCCCATTTAAAATGGTGTTCGTTTCTGCGACGGGAGAAAATAGCAATCTGTCGACGCAATTTCGACCTGGACCCTCTTATTTAACCACTTTATTATCTTAATCTATCTGCTTACTGGCTAATAAGTTGTATAAATAGGTATTGCCGCCGCCTTGAATTCCTAACCCTCTATCATTACACTTTAACGCGCAGGGCAGAGTATAGTTAAGGCCCTTGGTAAAAACATGAAAACACTAGAGCCAAAAAAGAAGACCAGGATCGGGAAAAGACACCGAGGCTTCACCTTGGGTGAAGTGGTGATTGCCACGGCCATTGTGGGCACCCTGACCGCGATTGCTGTCCCTAACTATCTCAGAATCAAGATGAATACGAATATGGAGATGGTGAAGCAGCAGCTGAAGAAGATGGGCACTCATATGAATGAGCTCTATAACCAAAACCATGTGTTTCCGGAAGACGTGCTGCAATTAGGCAATGGCCTTGATGAAGCCGCCATTACCGCGAGTCTCAATGCCATTGATTCCTTTGGCTATACGACAGACGGCTATACCACGTCAGCTAATCGGTCCTATTACCGGTTTCAAACCTGTCCGACATCCAATACGGCCGGAGACAGATGTTTCTTTTTAGATTCACTCGGAACCACTGAGGATATTGCCCTGGCACTGGCTTCTATAGCGGCAGGAGGTGCATTGGATGCGGATGATTTTATGGTTTATAGCTGGTACGCCGACCCCCCGGCTGGGTCTTTCCAAGACGCTCAAAGTCTCAGGGATTTCCTCTTGAATTTAGCGTCCACTTCAAGTCAAACCGCCGAATCCCTTCAACTAGACGTCGGGGACAAAAATCCGGCGGCAAGATTAAACCTTTCGGATTCACAGTTGAGTTTTATGAAGCAACTTTTGGCAGATGCTTCCTTTGTGCAACAACTGAACAATCTCGGATTGAATGTATTTTATTTTAATCAGCCCAACCAAGGTACAGCAATGCCCCATCTGCTCGGATTTAAAATCGATCCCTCCAAGTTTGGACAATAAAGAAAAAACCCTTTCCCTATTGGACTCTGAGGAAGAGGCCTTTGAGGTATTCGCCTTCAGGATGGTAGATGTTGATGGGGTGATCGTAAGGATGAGAGGTCTTTTCGATAATCTGGACGTTCCGCTGGGCATCTTTGGCGGCGCCGAAGACAATCTTTTGGAAAAGGTCGGGATCGATAAAAGAAGAACAAGAGGACGTAAATAAAATACCGCCGGGCGCCAAACGTTTCATGGCGTGGAGATTGATGTCTTTGTACCCGCGTGCGGCCTGTTGAATTTGGTTCTTATTTTTACAAAAAGCGGGCGGATCCAAAATGACAAGATCGTACGTTTCGGTATCTTTCCTTAAAAAATCAAACACATCTTCGCAAATGAATTGATAAGCATCTCCGGTAAGTCCGTTCAATTCAAAATTCGTCTTCATCGTGTTAATCGCCCGCTCCTGGACTTCCACACTCGTCACCGACTTGGCGCCGGCGCGCGCGGCGTAAACGGAAAATCCGCCCGAATAGGCGAAACAATTTAAGACTTTTTTTCCGCTCGCGTGCGCGGCTGCTTTTTTCCGGTTCTCGCGCTGATCCAAAAAAAATCCGGTTTTCTGCCCGTGTTTGATATCCACGACGAACCGGTTTCCGTATTCTTCGATCTCGACATAATCCGGAGGCTCATCCCCGTACAACGTCTGTAGCGGCGAGGCACGCCTCGCCCCTATCTCTAATCCCTCTAATTTACGCGACTCGGAATCATCCCGTTCGTAAATTCCTTTCGCCGGGAACACATTTTTCATCGCCTCTAACACGATCGCCTTCAGCGCATCCATCCCTGCCGTCAAAAATTGCGCCACTAAATAATCGCCGTACCGGTCCGCAATCAAACCGGGAAGAAAATCGCCCTCCGAATGAATGAGCCGATAGGCATTGGTTTGAGGTACCAGAAAATCCGCGCGGAGCCGCTTCGCTTGTTCCATTCGCTTCATAAAGAAACGAGCGTCAATTTCTTCATCTTTGAAACTGAGCATGCGGACTGCGATTTGTGAACGCGGATTCAGATAGCCGATCCCTAAAAAACTTTCGTCGTTGGCGTAGACTTTCACGACATCGCCGGTTTTAAAATCATCATCCAAAAGATCGATGGCGCCGGAGAAAATCCAGGGATGAAACGCGCGGATGGGTTTGTCTTTTTCGGGTTTCAAAACGACTCGAATCGTTTTCATAAAAATTACTGAATGAATGAATAAGCGAAGGAAACAGCGGCCAAAGCCAGCGTGTACCAAGCGAAATGATGGAATTTGCCCCGCAGCAGGACCTTGAAAAGAATCCCGATCGCCAAATAGCCTGAGACGAAAGCCGATAAAAAACCGGCGGCCAAGACCGGCCATTCACCGTGAGAAAAATGCTCGATGACATCGGGAATCACCAAAATCATCGCGGCCAAAATCGCCGGGATCGCGATGAAGAAAGAAAACCGAGCCGCCTCTTCGGCATCGATTTTAAGCCACAATGCCGTTGTGATTGTGGCCCCGCTCCTAGAAATTCCAGGAAGAATCGAAATTCCCTGCGCGATTCCAATCCAGAAAGCGCGGATCCCGTTGAGCGGATGGGGAGAAATCTTCGGAACCATTTTGGTCGACCAAAGGATCCCGGAGTTGATCAAGAGAGTCACCGCCGTTAACGTCAGGCCCGTAAAGGTGTGCTGCATCCACCGGTACATCAGAAGGCCGATCAATCCCGTCGGAATCGTGGCCACGACGATGAGCCAAATCAATCGTAACGAAATGTTCACGGTACCAGGTACGTTACGTCCGTCATTGCGAGGAGGCCGTAAGGCCGACGAAGCAATCCCCGAGATTGCTTCGGCTTTGTTTGAACCGCTGCCTCGCAATGACGCGTCGGCCGTTCCTGGTACCGTTTGTTTTGTTTTCTCGAAATACTCCCTGCCAAAATAAATGAAAATCGCGAGCAGAGTTCCCACATGAACCGTCACATCAAAAAGCAAAAGAATCGGCCCTTGAAGGCGGAAGAGATGCTGAGTAATGATCAGATGAGACGAGCTTGACACCGGCAAAAATTCCGTGAGTCCCTGAATAATTCCAAGAACAATGGCTTGTAAGATTGTCATTATCCAGACGCCGTCATCGCGAGGCCGCCATGGGCGGCCGTGGCGATCTCAGAACTGAGATTGCTTCGCTTCGCTCGCAATGACGATAATTTCCTCATGAATATTTCGAAAGGTTTTTCTGATTCAAATGCAGGACGACCTTCCGCATTTCCTCCGATGAGTCCTTGCGGCTGACGAGCAAAGCATCAGGCGTCTCCACAATGACCAAATCTTTCACCCCTTGAAGACAAACAAATTTATTTCGCGAATAAACGATATTTCCTTCCGAATTCAAAGCCACGCAGGAACCGAGCACCGCGTTTTCGAAACGGTCTTTCGGCCACAAACCTTCAAACGACTGCCACGTCCCCACATCGCACCAGTCAAAATCACCCCGGACGAGGTATGCTTTCGGAAGCTTTTCTAAAACAGCATAATCGATCGAGATATTCGGAAGCGAGCTGAACTCAAAGCGAGGCAGCACTTTTCCTTTCCGGACGCTGAGTTTCGCGACGCGCCAGGCAAGCCGGGGGGAATATTCAATCAATGAATCCAAGATGGTTTTGGCGCCGGCAAGAAAAATCCCCGCATGCCAGAAAAATTTTCCTGTGCGTAAAAACGCGCGGGCGCGTTTGGAAGAAGGTTTTTCCACAAATTGCTTAAGTTCATAAACGTCAACTGCGGTACCAGGTACGTTACCAGTTTCACCAAAAAAAGGGGACAGGCAATACTTCCTGCCTGTCCCCTTTTTTGTAATTTTCTTCCCTGCTCGAAGGTAACCGTATGAAGAAGATGGGTATGTGGGCTTCACACCAAAAATGGAAAAAAGGTTTGTCCGATTTGCCATGCGGGCTGCGGTTTTAACGGTCCCCAGAAATTTCTTTGGCTTTCCAATCCAATGGTCCGCCGGCAAAACCAAAATCACCGCCTTCGGATCGCGTTTGAAAATAAGGGAAGCGCCCAATCCAACGGTCGCGGCGGTATTGCGGGAGAGCGGCTCTCCGATGATTTGGCTTTTCGGAACTTTAGGCGCGCACGCTCGCATTGCCCGAAGGTGTTCTTGGTTGCCAATCACAATCATACGGCTCGGAGAAATGAGCGGCGAAAGGCGATGGATGGTTTCTTCGAGGAGACTCTTACGGCCGGGAATGAGTTTTAGGAGCGGCTTAGGAAGTTTTTTCCGGGACAAAGGCCAAAGCCTTGTCCCGAGCCCTCCTGCCATGACGAGCGCCCAGAGCATGAAGTTACCTAACTTTCACTGAAAATTCGATGATTTTGTCTTCGACGAGTTTTCTGATTTCAGCTAAGCGCTTTTCGCTCACGGCCTCAAAACGTGTCACCAAAACCGGCTGCGTATTGGAGGCGCGGACAAGCGCCCAACCGTCACCAAACTCAATCCGCACTCCGTCAATATCGGTGGTCGTATATCGATTCTTAAAATACTGGCGGACGGCTTCTACAATTTTGAATTTTTCCTCATCCGGACACTCCACGCGGATTTCAGGCGTCGAATAAGTTTTGGGGACATCGGCCAAAAGTTCCGAAATGCTTTTGCCCGAGCGGTCCAAAATTTCAAGGACGCGGATTCCGGCGTACAGGCCGTCATCAAATCCAAAGTAGCGGTCCGCGAAAAACATGTGCCCGCTCATCTCGCCCGCAAGCGCAGCACCTTCGTCCCTGAGTTTTTGTTTGATCAAGGAGTGCCCGGTTTTCCACATGATGCCCACCCCGCCGTGGCGCTTGATATCGTCAAATAAAAGGTAGGTGCATTTCACATCCGCCACAAATTTTGCGCCCGGCTTTTCTTTTAAAATAAACCGGGAAAATAAAATCAGGAGCTTATCGCCCCAAATGATATTTCCTAGATTGTCGATGACGCCCACGCGGTCGGCGTCGCCGTCAAAGGCGATTCCGCAGTCGGCTTTCGTCTCGCGCACTTTGCGAATGAGATCTTCTAAATTCTTCTCGACCGTCGGGTCGGGATGATGATTGGGAAAGCGGCTGTCGGGCTCGCTGAAAAGCTCAATCACGTCGTGGCCGAAGTCGCGGATGGCTTTTGGGGCAACGAGGCCCGCGGTGCCGTTTCCGGAATCGACGACCACTTTTAATTTCTTTGTGAAATGGAATGAGGATTTCAAATATTCTTGATAGGCCGGGATAATTTCTGAGCGGTCTTCCCGGCCGGCGCCGGAAATGAAATCCTTTTTTTCGATCATGCCGCGAAGCCTTTGGATTTCATCGCCGTAAATCGAATGTTTGCCGATCACCAGTTTGAGGCCGTTATACTCGGGCGGATTGTGAGAGCCGGTGATCATGACCGCGCCTGATTTTTTCAGGTGGCTCACTGAAAAATAGCAGACGGGGGTCGTGACGATGCCGATATCGGTAACGGAAACGCCGGAGGAAACCAAGGCCCGGCTGAGTGTTTTAAAAATGCGCTCGGAACTCGGGCGGATGTCCCGGCCCAAAATGATCGCGGGCTGGCTGACCTTGGCGATTTTAACGGCATAGGCGGCGAAGGCTTTTCCGATTCCGTCGACGGTTTCATCCGTCAAGTCGCTCTCCGCAACGCCCCGTATATCATACTGCCTAAATATATTCGTATTCATCGCTTCCTTTAGATGGTGCGCGAGGGGGGATTTGAACCCCCATGCCTTGCGGCGCCAGCCCCTCAAGCTGGTGTGTCTGCCTATTTCACCACCCGCGCGCAAAAATTGGTTGTTCGCGTAAAAGTTGTTATTTTAAGGGAAAACGGCGGGCTTTGCACTTGATTT
>CAZPKZ010000003.1:0-23879 GCA_964587285.1 uncultured bacterium
CTTCACAGTACCTTGTGCCATGACTTATGTTCCTTTCTTGCCGAAAATCGACACTGTTAGATGCTGTGTGAAGCGCCAAATCTACAAAAATAAAAAAACCGCGAAGCTTATGTTACGCTCGCGGTCTTACGTATTTTTACTCATTTGGACCTAAAAGCTTCACAACAACTACAAAAGAAATTATACACTAGTTTTTTTCAATGTCAATGGTGAAAATAACAGCTTAAATAGGGCTCAATTCCGCTTCCAAAACTGCGCCTTTTTAAACCACCAATTCACGGATTCCCGGGCTTGGGCAATCAGGTTCCATTGACGATCAGGCTCCGGTTCAGGTTTTGATCTCTCAACGGTGAGGCGGCGGAAATGAGCTTCAGAAACAGTCCTGGTATTATCTGAATCCGACATGAACCCAATCGCGATTAAATTCGCTCGGGGCCGCTTGCCGTATAACGCCTCATAATCTTTGATGATGTCGCGCTTTTCGAAAACCCAGGATCCATTGGAAGCGGAATCAATAGGTCCATGGTGAATGACCAGTACTTTGATCCGGCCTGAATAGGGACTTGAGGTATGCGCTCCTTCCGGAAAATGATCATCCCACACATATTGAATCGTATCGGACGTAAAAGGAGTCAGCCCTTTAAAAGCAACGTAAACGCGTGCGGCATAGTCATTATCTGATTTCGCCGCCAAAACCTGATTCATTTTGTTTGACGGAAATTGGATGGCTTTCCATTCCCAAGAAAGAAACGGCCGCTCGGATATTTTGACGTCCACTTTTCTAAAAATGATCGAAGAAGCGCTGCGGCTGACAGCGCGCAAAAAAGGTTCCCCGTGTTCGTCTCTCTCTATTTTGAATGAAGTCTTGCCATGGAGATTATGTTCTTTCCATTCCTTAAAAAAAACAGTTTGGTCAAAGTCGAAATGAATAACCGGCTTGAAAACAGTCTCGACAGGCGAAACATTGGAATTTGAAGGAAATATTCGAGACTGAATTCTGAATTTAAAAAAAAGAAATGCGGCAATTGAAATAACTAAAAGAAATAGGCCTGCCAACCAAAACCGGCCGCCTAACGATTGATGATCGAAAGTTCGCACGATCCACCCCAAACTTGGCCCGGCTCCAAAATTTGAACGCCGGTTCTCTGCCATCCTTGAGAATAAAAATTAAAGCCGTTATTGACGTGTGTTACCGGCTCGACCGCAACGAAGCCTTTCGGATGACCGGCATCATCATTAGGCGCGTATACAACGACATGCGAAAAAATAGGGTCCAGCCGATATTGAATTTCAACGTTTGAACCGAGGTAAATTAAGCGGATTAAATTTTCCGTCAAATCCGTAAAACAATGATCCAGATTCGGATTGCCGAGAAAATGTTCAGATCTTAAGTCCATTCTTCCTGAAACAGCAACCGCAGGGCCGGTAGGGATACATTTCTCATCGGGGTAAAGTTTCCCGGCCGGCAGCAAAAGGGTGACGTCTTGGTCCAAATCAGTGAGCCGTCTCTTAAAAAAAGGGTGAAAACCAAAGCCAACCGGCGCGCGCTCGCTGTCCACATTCTCAATCAAAAGAGACATGCGAAGGCAATGATCCGAAACCTCGAGCGTATGTCGGAATGTGAGTTTGAACGGATAATTGAAATCAGGAAATTTTCTGGAATCCAGAGTGGCCTCAAATCTCTGATCCGTTGCAACCTGAATCTCCCACCGGCGGGTCCGTACATCGCCATGGATCGCAGTCTGATCCGGAAAGTTTTTTCGAAGCTGATATTTTTTGCCGTTAAACTCAAAAACACCTTGAACAATCCGGTTCGACCAAGGCGCCATCAAATAAGAACCGTAACGAAACGGTGGTTTGTCTCCGGACAAAGGTTCGAGCAGATTCACCCACTTTCCATTTAAGTCAACGCGCAAGGTGTTCCAATAACACCCGTAGTCCGGAAAAAGCGTAAGCTCCCAGTGCTTATTTTTAAGCGTATGGAGTTTCAGCGCAGACCTTAAATTTTCCTTAACCTTTTGATTTTGGGATTGGCTTTGTGTCATAATGCGTTCAGGGAAGTGGGAATTCTATTCCTTCAGGTACAGGCTGTCAATCATAGATACGGCAAACAGGTAACCGAATGTTAGCTTCGCGAGCCAATTGGAAATTAAATCCTAATCAGCTGAGCCAGCGCCTCAGTGCTTTCAAGCAATCAGGAATTGAAGTTATCGATCTTTCCGAATCAAATCCCACACGCTGCAAATTTGATTACTTGAAAGCGAACCTCCTTGTCTCTCTTTCCGATCCTGAAAATCTCGTCTATGAACCTGACCCGAAAGGAATGCCTGAAGCGCGGCGCGCCATCCAAAATTTCTACCGCGAAAAAAATGTGAACGTTCCTCTGGAACATATTTTTCTCACCTCAAGCACGAGCGAAGCCTATTCATTTCTCCTCCGCCTTTTAGCTAACCCCGGCGAGCGAATACTGATGCCGCGGCCGAGTTATCCTTTGCTGGACCTTCTCGCCGACTTAAATGATATCCGCTTGGATCCGTATGAGATTCGCTATGAAGCTAATCAATGGCAGATCCACATGGAAAGTTTAATCAGGGAAATTCATTCAGACACAAAAGCGATCGTTCTCATAAACCCCAATAATCCAACGGGTTCATGCCTCAAACAAAATGAAGCCGAAAAAATCGTGACGCTTGCCCGCGACCATTCGCTCGTGCTAATTTCAGATGAAGTGTTCTCGGATTATGTCTTTTTCGATGACCCGAAACGCATTCCAACCTTTGCGGGAATCACCGGCGTCATCACATTCACGCTGGGAGGAATCTCGAAAACGCTTGGCCTTCCTCAGATGAAATTGGGCTGGATTTTGGCGAACGGCCCTTTCGAAATGCTCAGTCCATTGATTCAACGGCTTGAAATCATCCTCGACACATATCTTTCAGTCAACACGCCTGTCCAGCGCTCGCTTGCCTCGTGGTTTCCGCTTCGTCATTCAATCCAGAAAGAAATCAAAGACCGAATCCAAAACAATTTGGCTTTCCTGCGATCGTGCCTGACTCAGCCTCACCCCGTTCATTGCCTCCCGCTCGAAGCGGGTTGGTACGCCATTCTCCGGCTGCCTAGGACGAAAAGTGAAGAAGAATGGGCGCTTGAATTCTTGGATCAAGACCGTGTCTATTTGTATCCGGGTTATTTTTTTGATTTCGAACAAGAAGCATTTGTCGTTGTGAGTCTTCTCGTGCCTTGTGAGGTTTTTAAGGAAGGAATCTCGCGCATCCTTCGCAGAGTCAAGAGTGGCTGATCAGCGCTTTTTCCACCAAACGAATGGATTCGATAAACGCGGTGGGAAAGGCCTTATTTTGATAGGCAATATCAAAAGCAGTTCCGTGGTCAGGCGATGTCCTTAAATAAGGAAGCCCAAGCGTTACATTGACCCCTTTTCTAAAATCAATCATCTTAAAAGGGGCAAGGCCCTGGTCGTGATACATCACGCAAACCGCGTCCAGCCTTCCTTCGTAAGCGTCGTGGAAAATTTGATCTCCCGGAAACGGCCCTTCTACGCGAATCCCTTTTTTTTGGGCCGTTTTCACCGCAGGCACGATCACTTCATCTTCCTCGGTTCCGAATTCGCTTCCATGGGGATTGAGAGCCGCCACGCCGATTTTGGGGTTTTTGATTTTAAGCCGCTGCTTTAAAAATTCATCCGTCAGCACAATTTTCGCCGCGATATCCTCCGTTTTTAAAGCGCCCGGAACTTTTTTGAGCGGAAGGTGAATCGTTGCAAGCGTCACTCGAAGCCGCTCGCTCACAAACATCATCGCAAATGCCTTGACCTTGGCGACTTGAGCCAAATATTCGGTATGGCCCGAAAATTTCGGGTCAATCAATCGAATCGCGGTTTTGCTCAAGGGCGCCGTGACAAGCCCTTGAATTAAATCACAAGCCCCTTGATAAGCCCCTACTTTTAAGGCCGTGTAAGCCAGCGCTGCGTTCCATTTTGAAATCTTGCCGACCGAAAAAACTTCGTCTTTTGAATGAGCTTCGCCAAACACCTTTTGATAAAGCGCTTCCGCCTCGGCGGTGATATCCAGCAAATTGATTTGACCTTCATCCAGAAATGACCTTTCCAAAGTGGGAATGATTCGAGGCCGGAACGGAATACGAAGACGCTCACTTGCGTATCGGAACACTTCTTCGCTTCCGATCAACATATAAATGGCTTGCTTCGAGATTTGGCCGAGCGATTTCAAAATGATCTCGGGGCCGATGCCGCCCGGATCACCCATCGTCAGTGCGATAATTGGCTTCATGAATTGGGAGTGAGAAAATGGACGGGTCAGCGGATTGAAATAAAAGATTTTTTTTTCAAATCGTCCATCCAACTGACAAAACGCTCATGGGCTTTCTGGCGGTAAAGCTTGTCCGCAATTTCGTCTCTGGCTTCCTCAAAGGTCCTGTGCGAAGCTTTGCGCTTCTCGCCTATCTTGAAAATGTGGTAGTTGTTTTCGGTCTCAAGCACATCCGAAAGGCTTCCTTCGGGAAGGGAAAAAAGCACTTGATCAATACTGCTGACCATTTGATTTCGTTGAACAAATCCGATGTAACCGCCTTGTTGGGCGTGCGAATCTTGAGAGTTTTCTTTCGCAAGTGTTTCAAAATCGGCACCCTGTTTAAGCTGCGCGATCAAAAGCCCGGCCTTCCGCTTAACGGACTCATCCGTCGTCCCTTTCTTAATCGCTTCTTCGCCTTTTCGAAGCGTAATGCACCATACTTTAACTTCCTCTTTTTGGGAAAACTCATCTGGATGATCCTGATAATACTGTTCGACTTCGGTGGGTGAAACTACGACCTTGCCGTGGATGAGAGCCTGGTGAAGCTTTGAAATCGAAAGCCTTTCTCGAATCCGCTTTTCAAGATCCGTGAGTTTAATTCCGGCTTTCTCCATTTCGTTTTCAAAACGGGTTTGATCAGGAAATTGGGATTTAAACGAGTTGAGTTCCTCTTGGATTTCAGACTCATCGACCGTGATGCCTAATTTCTGGGCTTCTTGGTAAACAAGCCTGTCCTCAATTAATTGATTGAGGAGCTGGAGGCGCAATTTTTCGAGTTCGCTTTCAAGATGAGGGCCTTGATAAGCTTTAACCAGCTGCTCATAGACGGGCCTGAAAATGGTGTCAAATTCACTTTGCGTGATCACTTCTTTATTGACGACGGCTGCGACGCGGTCGACAAGTTGGCGGTCTTCAGAAAAGGCGCTTGGCGCAAAGACAAGTAAAAATAAGCTGATGATCAGGATTTTTTGATTCATAAAGGGTAGTAACATATCATAGCTGACTCATTTTTTCAATCCCGCTTGAGACACTTCCTTCTCCTCGGCCACCGCCTCTTTTAACATGCGGCAATAAAGGTCAAAGCCGACTTGATAAATAAAACCGCTTTGTTCATGGCCCACAACATTGCCGGCGCCGCGGATTTCCAAATCTTCGAGCGCGACTTTCAGGCCGGCGCCCAGTTCGCTAAAACGCTCAATCGCGGCGAGGCGCTTTTCGGCATCTTGCGTGAGCACCCAGTTTTTGGGAACTAAAAAATAAGCGAAAGCTTGACGCACCGTATGAAAACGGCCGACACGGCCGCGCAACTGGTAAAGGTCTGAAAGGCCGAACGCATCGGCTCGATTGACGAAAATCGTATTCACATTGGGAATATCAATTCCCGATTCAATGATATTGGTTGAAATCAGGCAATGGGTCTTGCCTTCTATAAATTCCGTCATTACTTTCTCGAGGCTGGCCACCGGCATCTGGCCGTGCGCGACGCTGAATGAAATGTGCGGCATGAGTTTTTTTAATTCAGCATGAATTTTTTCGATTGATTCAACGCGGTTATGGACAAAATAGATTTGCCCTTTTCGATCTAATTCTTGCTGCATGGCCCATTGAATCCGTTCATGCTCAAATTCCAAAATTTCCGTCACGATCGGAAGCCTTTGCTTGGGCGGCGTTTCAATCACGGACATATCGCGAACGCCTAACAGGGAAAGATAAAGGGTCCGTGGAATGGGAGTTGCCGTTAAGGTCAGTACATCAACGGTCTGGCGCATAAATTTAAGCCGCTCTTTATGCTGAACGCCGAAGCGCTGCTCTTCATCCACAATCGCAAGCCCCAAATCTTTAAATGAAACATCCGCGGAAAGCAGGCGGTGTGTCCCGATCACAATATCCACCTTCCCTTCTTTAAGGTAAGCAATCACTTTTTTCTGGGATTTTTGATCGCGATAACGAGAAAGGAGCTCCAGCTGAACCGGCATATTCTTTATCCGGCGTTTCAACGTTAGGTAATGCTGTTCCGCTAGAAGCGTGGTCGGCACCAGAAAAGCCACCTGCTTTCCGGCAAGCACCGCTTTAAACGCGGCGCGAATCGCAACTTCGGTTTTACCGTAGCCCACGTCTCCGCACAACAGCCGGTCCATTGGTTTCTCGCGCTCCATATCACGCTTCACTTCCTCAGTCGCGCGCCGTTGATCAGGCGTCTCTTCATAGGGAAATGAACGCTCAAACTCAAGCTGCAATTCATTATCCGGCGGAAAACGAAAACCCGGAAGAACGCTACGCTTCGCCTGAAGTTGGACCATCTCCCGCGCCACGCCGCGAACGGCAAGCCGTGTGCGTTCCTTCATTCGAATCCATTCCTTGCTTTGAAGCCGCGTCAATTTCGGCTTTTTGCCTTCAAGGCCCAGATACCGTTCCAAAAGTTGATGCTGATCGAAGGGGAGATACAGAATTTCCTGGTTCGCAAATTCAAGCGCCAAATGCCGCTTTGGAGCACCCGTCGTTTTCAACGTTTTCGTTCCCAAAAATTTGCCCACCCCATATTCGACGTGAACCACGTAATCACCGATGCGAATATCCTCAAGCTCCGAAACGGGTTCGAATTCTTCCAGGTAAGCCTTCAGGCGAGACCTTTTCTTGAGAAAAGCTTCCGTAATCGGCATGAGGAACAGCTCTTCAAAGGTCGTAAGATTTTTACCTTCGTGAAGAGAATAATCACGGATGGATTCTACCCGATCAAGGTGAAAGTAAATTCGAATAGGCGCACGGTAAGAAAGCGGATAAATGTCAATCGCAGAACCTCGGACCGTATAGTCGCCGGGCTCTTCGACTATTTTTTCTTCTTGGTAGTTGAGGGCTTCAAGCTTTTGAAGGAGTTCCTCACGGGCGATTTCATCGCCGACTCTGAGGCGGAAAACTTTGGGGTTTAAATCTTTTTCAACCATTCACGGATGCGGCTGACTCCGCTTTCAATCAGTGCTTCAGATGTTGCGAAACTCATCCGAATCGCGTGATCATCGCCAAAAGCAATGCCGGGAATCACGGCCACTTGAGCTTCGTCCAACAAACGGCTCGAAAATGAGAGCGATGGCAGCTTGGTTTCTCGAATATCGACAAATAGATAGAAAGCGCCGCTCGGTTTGAACGCTTTCAATTGAGGAATACCGCTGACTAAGCGGTACATGAGGTCGCGCCTTTTCTCAAACGCGGCGCACATTTTCTTAACTTCTGTTTCACCGCTTTTGAGCGCTTCTAAATAGCCTGCTTGCGCGAACGATGTCGGATTAGAAGTCGAATGGCTTTGAAGCGAGCCACACGCTTCGGCAATCGGTTTGGGAGAAGCTGAAAACCCCAGCCGCCAGCCTGTCATCGCATATGATTTGCTTGCCCCGCCGACGGTAATGGTACGCTCCAAAACTTCCGAATCAACTGAGCCGATAGAAAAGTGTGACTTGCCGTCAAAAATCAGCTTTTCATAAATTTCGTCGCTGATGATAAAAAAAGAATGTTTTTTTGCAAGCTGCCCGATTTCGCTTAAACGCTCCTTTGGAATTACCGCGCCGGTAGGATTTGAAGGCGAATTCAAAATCAATAATTTCGTCCTTTTGGTGATCAGTTTCTCAAGCGCAGCCACGGACGGAAGATAACCGTCTTTAAATTCGGTTCTCAAAATAACCGATTTGGCGCTCGCTAAGGCCACCATTTCGGGATAACTGAGCCAATAGGGCGACGGGATAATTACCTCATCTCCTTCTTGTATAAGGACTTGCAATATATTATAAATAGCGTGCTTTGCGCCGCAGGAGATGACAATTTGTTCGGGTGAATAAGACAGATGATTCTCCCGGGCGAGTTTTTCAGAAACGGCTTTTCTCAGCTCGAGGACACCCGAAGCCGGCGTATATTTGGTAAATCCTTGATTGAGAGAATCGATAGCGGATTGTTTGATTGGCTGCGGCGTATCAAAATCGGGCTCTCCGGCGGAAAAGGAAATGACATTGACGCCTTCCTGCTTCAGGCGCTTGGCTTTCGCTTCGATCGCCAGAGTCAGGGATGGAGTGACCTTTTGAATTCGCTTGGCAAGATTGATCGTAGCGGTCATAAAGTCTCGCGTCTTGGCCAGAAACTATTTTTTATCGTCGTCGCCTTTGAGAAACCGGCGCAAGGATTTTAAGAAACCGCCTTTCTTAGGCGTTTCTTTTTTGACTTCTTCTTTAGCAGCTTCTTCTTTGGAAGAAACGTGGGCGCGTTTTGGTTTTTCTTTGGCTTCTTTAGCTTCTTTGACGGCAGGTTTCGGCTCTTTCTTCTTCTTGGGCTTCTTTTCCTCAACCGTAATCACCGGAACTGAAAATTCCAAAATGGAAAGCGAAGCTCCGTCGCCAACGCGTTCCTTATAACGCAAAACCCGTGTATAGCCACCATTTCGATCCGCGAGTTTAGGGGCAATATCTTCCACCATGCGTTTGGCAAACGATTCGGAACCCGAACCCAATTTTTGAATGAGATGGCGTCTGGCATGAAGTGACTTTTGCTTTGCGATCGTCACCAGCTGATCCACAAAGCGGCTTGCTTCTTTCGCGCGGTGGTGCGTCGTGATGATTTGTTGATGCGTAATCAGGTTTCTAGCCAAATTTCGGATGAGAGAGCGCCGATGCTCTTGAATCAAACCTCCCAATCGTCCGTGCCTGCGACCATGTCTCATTGGATTTCCTTAAGGCTTAAGCGACCACGGCCTTCTTTTTCTTCATCCGTTCTTGGACATTCATTCCGAGGTGAAGGCCCATCCCCAAGAGGATATTTTGAATTTCAGAAAGAGATTTCTTTCCGAAATTTTTGTATTTCAGCATTTGAGCTTCTGTTTTTTGAATTAAATCACCGATACTTTTGATATTCGCCGCTTCCAAACAGTTGGCGCTGCGTACGGAAAGCTCAAGCTCCGTAATCGGTTTGTTCACCAATTCGAGAAATTCTTTATCCTCTTCCTCTTCTTCTTCCTCTTCCTCGGGCAATTCTCCATAATTGACAAAAATATCCAAATGCCGCTGAAGAATATTAGAAGCGTAGAGGAGCGCTTCTTCCGGCGTCATCGCACCGTTGGTGAAAATCTCAAGGATCAGGCGGTCATAATCCGTAATCTGTCCCACTCGGGTATCCTCAACGCTAAAATTGATCTTGGTGACGGGTGAAAAAATCGAGTCCACCGCAATCGCTCCGATCGGCATCCCTTCCTGCTTATTTCGCTCAGCAGGAACATATCCTCGGCCGCGGGTCACTTCCATCTCCAAATAAAAACGCAGATCCTTTGTAAGTGTCGCAATATGAAGGTTAGGATTGATAATCTCAACGGTTTCATCAGCCTGAATATCCTTTGCGGTCACAGGCCCTTTTTTCTTGATATCAATCACGATTTTCTTGGGCTGCTTCCCATGATACTTGAGAACCAGTTTCTTAATATTCAGCACAATCTGCGGAATGTCCTCTATCACTCCATCGATAGCCGAAAATTCATGGAGCGCGCCTTCAATTTTAATATGGGTCACGGCAGCTCCTTCGATGGACGAAATCAGAACTCGCCTGAGGGCGTTTCCAATCGTGGTCCCATAACCCCGTTCAAAAGGTTCTGCCACAAACTTTCCATAAGTGGGCGTTACCGACGCCTGATCTGCTTCGAGCCGCTTCGGCATCTCAAATGTTTTCCATCGTATTCCCATGTGTTTCTCCTCCTTGAAGAAAACTAGTGCTTATTTGCTCTACACGAGCATCGATTACTTTGAATACAATTCCACAATTTGTGATTCTTCAACCGGAAGCCCCGCATCGGCTTTTCCGGGAAGCCGTAAAACCTTCGCTACCAATGTCTCGCGATTGAGTTCGAGCCATTCCGGCAACGGTCTATCCTTGAGCATTTCTAAATTGCTTTGGACTCTTTTTTTAAGCGCCTCGTTCGGATACACTTCAATGACATCGCCGACGCGGACTTGAAACGACGCAATATTCACCGTTCTTCCGTTGACCATAACCGATCCATGGTTCACCAGCTGACGGGCTTCCGCGCGGGAAGGAACGAATAACGAACGGTAAATCGCATTATCCAGCCGCCTTTCCAATAGCTGAATGAGTGTTTCTCCGGTCACACCGCGCGTTTTTGACGCCTTGGCAAAAAAAGAACGGAACTGCCGCTCTAACATTCCATATATTTTCTTGGCCTTTTGTTTTTCGCGAAGCTGGACGCCATAGTCGGAAAGCTTGCCGCGGCTTCTCCGGTGCATGCCGGGCGGGTGATTCCGCCGCTCGATCGCACACTTATCTCCCGTGCAACGGATTCCTTTTAAAAATAGTTTGATTCCTTCGCGGCGGCAAAGCCGGCAAACGGCACCTGTTCTTCTGGCCATAAATTAAACCCTTCTCCTTTTAGGCGGACGGCAGCCATTGTGAGGAAGCGGCGTGACATCCTTAATCGTGCTAATCTGAAGCCCTGCGGCCTGAAGCGCCCGGATGGCTGACTCCCGTCCAGACCCCGGGCCATTGACATGCACTTCAACTTCCTTCATTCCGTTCTCGATCGCTTTCTTCGCGGCTTGTTCGGAAGCAATCTGTGCGGCAAAAGGCGTTGATTTCTTGGATCCTTTAAATCCAGCGCTCCCTGAACTTGCCCAGCAAATCGTATTTCCGGCGGTATCCGTAATATTAACCATCGTATTGTTAAAGGACGCCAAAATGTGAACGATACCCTTGGCCACTTGTTTTGATTTTTTCTTGGTCATAAACCTTTCCTTTTTCCTCTATTATTTCGGCGCAGGCGGCTTTTTGAGCAACCCACCCACTGTTTTTCTCGGACCCTTACGAGTCCTAGCATTCGTATGAGTTCGCTGGCCCCGGACCGGCAAACCTTTCAGATGCCGCGAACCCCGGTAACTTCTGATATCAATTAACCGTTTAATGTTTTGCTGAATTTCGCGCCTCAGATCTCCCTCCACTTTCAGATTTGATTTCTGAATCAGCGAAGTAATTTGTGCGACTTCCTTGTCCGTAAGATCCTTGGATCTTTTATTGATATCAATATTGGCTTCTTTCAAAATCTTATTGGATAGAGACCTTCCGACTCCGTAAAGGTACATCAGCGCAATCTCTGTCCGTTTCTCACGTGGAAGATCCACGCCAAAAATTCTGGGCATTTTTATTATCCCTGCCTTTGCTTGTGTTTTGGATTCGTGCAGGTCACGAAGACGACTCTCTTGCGCCGCACGATTTTGCAATGTTCACATATTTTTTTTACCGAACTTCGTACTTTCATCGTATTAAATCCTGTAAGTAATTCTTCCCCGTGTCAAATCATAGGGAGAAAGTTCAACTTTTACCCGGTCGCCCGACAAAATGCGAATGTAATGCATCCGCATTTTTCCAGAAATATGAGCTAAAACCTTATGTCCATTATCCAGCTCCACGCGAAACATGGCATTCGGCAGAGGCTCTATCACAACTCCTTCTACCTCAATAGCATCTTCCTTAGGCATTAGAGAGCGCCTAACTGAAATTGATCGACCGTGTTTTCCTCATATGCCTGAGGCCCGGTCAAGTTTTCAGGACCATTTTCGGTTAAGGCGATGGTATCTTCATAATGCGCTGCCAGCTGACGGTCCCGCGTCACCACCGTCCAAGCATCTTCTAAAATGTCGACTTCCCAGCTTCCGGCGGCTACCATCGGTTCAATCGCCAATACCATTCCCACTTCAAATTTGACGCCCCGTCCCGGCTTTCCGAAATTAGGCACCTGTGGGTCTTCGTGCATGGCCCGCCCAATTCCGTGGCCGACAAAATCACGAATCACCGAAAATCCTTCCCTTTCCACACATTCCTGAACAGCTGATGAGAGATCGCCCAAGCGGTTACCCACTTTCATTTGAGCCATGCCCGCATACAGAGAACGCCTTGCCGCTTCCATTAACTCAAGAGCTTCCTCACTCACCTTGCCGATAGCCCAAGTTCTTGCTGAATCACTGACGTATCCGTTATAGATTAATCCGATATCAACGCTCAATAGATCCCCCTCTTGCAATTTTCTTTTTGACGGAATCCCGTGCACCACTTCTTCATTAATCGAAGTACACACGCAAGCCGGATAACCGCGATACCCTTTAAATGCGGGCGTTGCTTTTTGCCCCTTAATCAGGTGCTCCGCTTTTTGATCGATCTCAAGGGTCGTCATTCCGACTTTTATGGACCGTTTGAGTTCCTGAAAAACGATCTTAAGGCGCCTTGCGGCTTCGCGCATAACCTCAATCTCATGCTTAGATTTCAAAGAAATCATACCGCTTGGATACTTTGAGCCAATTCTTCTTGCAACGGTTCTATTTCCAAATCGCCGCTCACCGCCCTGAGCACTTTGCGCTGCTTGTAATACTCTATCAAAGGCGCCGTTTGGTCTTGATAAACCTCAAGGCGCTTGCGAACCGTTTCCGGCTCATCATCTTTCCTTTGAACTAAACGCTTGCCGCATAGGTCGCAAATGCCTTCGCGCTTAGGCAGAATGTTGCGAATGTGGTAGTTGGCGCCGCAATTGGAACAAACCCGCCTTCCGGAAAGACGGTCAATGATGACCTTCTCGGAGGTCGCAAATTCCAAAACGAGATTGATCGGCATCTTTTTTTCCGCCAGCATTTTCTCAAGCGCAATCGCTTGCTCTACCGTTCTCGGAAAACCGTCCAAAATAAACCCTTTTTTGACGTCCGGATCAGACAACCGTTCTCTCATCATCTCAACGACCAATTCATCCGGAGCTAATTTTCCATTATCAATGAACGATTTTGCTTTCTTTCCCAGCGAGGTCTCTGCCTGAATTTGTGACCTCAATAAATCGCCCGTAGAAATATGGGCTAGCTCGTAGCGTTCGCCCAATATTTTGGCGTGCGTCCCTTTCCCCGCGCCGGGAGGCCCTAAAAGAACGATTCGTAACGACGTCATGCTAACGCGTGCGCGCCCTCAATTTTCCCTTTTTAATAAACCCTTCATAATGGCGCATCAAAAGCTGCGATTCGATCTGTTTCATGGTATCCAAAACGACGCCGACGATAATCAAAAGGCCGGTTCCTCCAAAAAAACTCGCGATCAAAAAAGGGATATTCAACACTTTCGGCGAATGGATAATACTGGGAAAAATCGAAATCAACGCCAAAAACAAAGCGCCCGTAAATGCCACCCGGGTCATTAAATAATCCAGATGCTCCGCCGTATTCTTTCCCGGCCTAATCCCCGGAATGAATCCGCCGTACTTCTGCAAATTATTCGCCACTTCGATTGGATTAAACGTAATCGCCGTATAAAAGAACGTGAAAAAAATAATCAAAAAAGCCTCTAAACTGAGATAAAGCGCTGTCCCAGGCGTCAACCACGCCGCGATCTTTTGTACAAATCCTTGCGAACGAACGAGACCCGCAATAGTGGCCGGGAACAAAATCACAGACTGTGCAAAAATAATCGGAATCACTCCCGCTTGATTAATCTTAAGCGGCAAATAAGTGCTTTGCCCTCCGTAAACCCGGTGCCCGCGGATTTGTTTGGCATATTGAACCGGAATTTTTCTCTGCCCCTGAATAATCAAGATGACGCTGACCACCGTGAAGACGAACAAGACCAGCATCAAACCGAGCTTCCAATAAGCGAGTTGACCAAACTGAACCAGGGAACTTGTCTGAATCAGCGCCGTCGGAATGCTTTCGATAATACCGGTTGTGATCAAAACTGACATGCCGTTACCAATACCATGTTCATCAATTTGTTCGCCGAGCCACATAATGAAGACGGTTCCGGTCGTCAACGTCAGAATCGTCATCAGGCGAAAAGCCCAGCCCGGATTCGGCACAATCACGGTGCCTTGGAAAGCATTCGGATTCTCAAGCCAAAGCGCGATAAAAAAAGTTTGAATCAGCGCAAGGATGAGCGTCCCGTATCGGGTATATTGAATCAGCTTTCGCCTTCCCTCTTCTCCCCCTTCTTTCGCCAATTTCTCAAGCTGCGGGACTACCACCGTCAAGAGTTGCAAAATAATCGAAGAAGAAATGTACGGCATAATCCCAAGCGCAAAAACAGTCGCTTTTTGAAGCGCGCCGCCTGAGAAAAGCGCCATCATTCCAAACAAGTTTCCGCCTGCGGTACCAGAAATTCTTTGAAAGAACTGGCTGAGCGCGTTCCCATCCACTCCTGGCGTAGGAACATGCGCGCCTAACCGGTAAACCGCTATGATAAAGAGCGTATAAAGAACTTTGCGTTTGAGTTCCGGGACTTTAAAAATATTCCCTAGTGCTCGCAGCATGAGAATTAAATGATCACGTTTGTTCGATCAAAACGGCCTTGCCACCTGCCTTTTCGATCGCTGCTTTAGCCGAGGCGCTAAAACGGTGCGCCTGAACGGTGATCTTGCCCGCCAGCTTTCCCCGGCCCAATACCTTCAGTCCATCTCCTAAACTTTTAAGAATACTATTTTGAATCAGCCAATCTGGTGAAATATCAGAAACTTTCAAAGAGTCCAGCTGATCCAGATTGAGGATCGCATAAGATTTGTGATGCGGCTGATTAAATCCGCGCTTTGGAAACTTTTGATGAATCGGCGTTTGGCCTCCCTCAAACGCAGGCCTTTGATGAAAGCCGGACCTTGCACGCTGGCCTTTATGGCCTTTGGTCGACGTTTTGCCGTGGCCCGAACCCCGGCCCCGTCCTATTCGTTTAGGCTTTTTTTGATACGGTTTCTTGGCTCTCACTTTTTTCGTTTCCTTCCCGACGGGAGACGGCCTCATGCGTGGTGAGTTTCTGAAGACCCGACAGGGTTGCTTTGAGTACATTGATCGCGTTGTCACTGCCTAAACTTTTAGTCAAAATATCTTTGATTCCACAGCATTCGCAAACGGCTCGGACGGCACCTCCCGCGATCACTCCGGTTCCCTCCACCGCGGGCTTGAGGAGAACTTTTGCGGCGCCGTAACGCCCGATAATTTCATGCGGAATCGTTGTGTTCTTCATCGAAATTGCAATCTGCTGCTTTCGCGCTACCGCCAGTGATTTGCGAATGGCATCGGAGACTTCACTTGCTTTTTCGAGCGCATAACCGACTTTTCCCGATCCATTGCCCACCACCACCAAAGCACTAAAATGAAAACGCCGGCCGCCTTTCACCACTTTGGCGATCCGATTAATTTGAATCACTTTCTCCAGCTGATTACTTTCTGGAGCTTGGAAAGCGAACGATTTGGTTCTTTCTCTTTCCGTTTTTTCTTTGGCTACCTGTTCTGACTCAATCAACTTGCGTTACTCCTTTTTTTTACCCTAAAACTGAATTCCGTTTTCCCTCAGGGCTTCCGCCAAAGCTTGAATCCGGCCATGATAAGCGTATCCGCCTCGGTCAAAAACAATTTGCGTGATTTTCTTTTTTTTAAGCTCATCCGCCAAGTGGGCGCCGAATTTCCTGGCCCCCTCTACATTTCCCAATTGCTTTTTCGATTTGCCCCGCAAAGCTGAACTTAGCGTAGAGGAGGAAAAAAGCGTACGCTCCCCCAAATCATCAATCGCCTGCACAAACAAATTAAGATGAGACCGGTGCACGGCAAGCCTCGGCCGTTCGGATGTGCCTACGAGTTTCTTGCGGACCCGAAAGTGACGTTTCTTTAACTGTTGTTCTCTTATTTCAGCTAACATTAGGTTGCTGCCTTTCCTGCTTTCCGCCGAATCTGCTCTCCCACGTAACGAATGCCTTTCCCTTTATAGGGTTCCGGCTCAAAAAATTCCCTGATGTTTGCGGTCACTTGACCCACTTGCACTTTGTCGATTCCTTTCACCACCACCACCGTGGGTTTGGGCACCTCGATTTTAATCCCTTCTGGAATATGAAAATCGATCGGATGAGAAAATCCAAGATTGAGCTGCAGATTTTTTCCCAGAAGCTGAGCTTTAAACCCGACGCCTTCGATTTCAAGCGTTTTTGAAAACTCCTGCGTCACTCCCGTCACCATATTCGCAATCAAGGTACGCGTCAGTCCATGAAGTGCCCTATCCTGAGGAATGTTCGTTGGTCGGCTAACGTCGATCTGGCTGGCGGTGACCGCCACCTTCATCCGAGGATGAACATTTAAATCCAATTTTCCCTTTGGTCCCTCCACATGGACTTTAGGCCCTTCGATTTGGACCTTAACTCCCTGAGGGAGCACGATAGGTTTTCTTCCGATGCGCGACATAATCAAATCACCATACCTTGCAAAGCACTTCGCCGCCAAGCTTTTGAGTCCTGGCCTCGCGGTCGGTGAGAACGCCTTTAGAAGTGGAAAGGATGGCCACACCCAACCCCCCTAAAACGCGCGGGACTTCCTCGCAACTGACATATTGACGCAACCCCGGCTTTGAAATGCGAACGATCGACTGAATCGCAGATTGTTTTCCCTTCCCATATTTCAAATGAACCCGGGCAAATCGCCTGACGCCTTCTTCCGCCATTTTGAAATTCTCGATAAATCCTTCCCGTTTCAAAATTTCAGCGATCTTAAGCGTCAGCTTGGACGCCGGAATCGTCACACTTTGCTTTCCGGCGCGCGAAGCGTTTCGAATCTGCGTTAAGAAATCTGCTACTGGATCTGTAGGTGCTCCCATATGAATAATTCCCTTTACCAACTCGATTTGGTTACGCCGGGAATAATGCCTTGATTGGCAAGTTCCCGGAAACAAATTCGGCAAAGCGCAAATTTGCGGATGTAGCCGCGCGGCCTTCCGCAAACACGGCACCGGTTGTAGCCTTGCACTTTAAATTTGGGTTTACGCTGCTGTTTAACAATTAAAGACGTTTTTGCCACCGCTTATCCTCACTTCCGAAATGGAAATCCAAAAAGCTCCAAAAGCCGTTTAGATTCGTCTTGCTTTGAAGTTGTGATCACAAACGTGATATCCATACCCTGAAGTTTTTTCATCTTGTCATACTCAACTTCAGGAAAAATAATTTGCTCTTGAATTCCAAGCGAATAATTGCCGCTCTTATCAAAACTGGTCGTCGGAAATCCGCGAAAGTCTCTAATTCGCGGCATTGCCACATTAAACAACCGATCCATAAATTCATACATCCGTTTCCGTCTGAGCGTTACCTTCAGGCCGATGGACGCCCCTTCTCTTAATTTGAACGCCGAAATCGACTTTTTCGCTTTGGTAACGATAGGCTTCTGGCCCGTGATTTGAGCTAACTCATGGCTGAGATGATCCAAAATTTTAATATCTTCGGCTCCCTCTTTAACGCCCATGTTCAGAACAATTTTTTCGACCCTAGGTACTGCCATCGCGTTGCCGTAATGAAATTCCTTCAGCATTGCCGGAACGATGGTCGTCCGATAAATTTCCAACAGTCTGGGCGGCTTTGACTGTACATTTGGGCCTGCTTCTTTAACCATTGAAATTCTTCTCCCTCACTGTCTCTCAAAACAAATCAGATAATCTCATTACACTTTTTGCACGTGCGCTGCTTGGTTCCATCCGCCAAAAATTGGAACCCCACGCGAGTTGGTTTTGAGCAGCGCGGGCAAATCAGCTGAATATTTGAGCGATGAAGTTTGCCTTCCATCTGCGTAATTCCGCCCTTCGGATTCTGCTGGCTCGGGCGCGTATAAACTTTAAGAAAATTGAGAGCTTCCACGACCACACGATTCTGTTCGGGAATGACGCGGAGTATTTTCCCTTTCTTTCCGCGTTCCTTACCGGTTAAAACCGTGACCAAATCGCCTTTCTTAAGCTTCATGTTCAAACTACCTCGGGTGCCAAAGACACAATTTTGGTAAAATTCAAATCACGAAGTTCGCGGGCAACCGGCCCAAAAATTCTGGTGCCCCTCGGATTCTGCTGATTATCAATGATGACAATGGCGTTAGAATTAAACCTGACGAGCGATCCGTCAGGCCGTTTGATCGGGTTCCGGGTCCGCACAACGACTGCTTTAATCACTTCGCCTTCTTTGACGATGCCATCCGGAACTGCCTCTTTAACCGAACCAGTAATGATATCGCCAATATGGGCGATTCGGCGGCTTCTGCGGTTTAAAACACCGATCATGGCGACCCGCTTAGCTCCGGTATTGTCCGCAATTTCTAAAATCGAACGCATTTGAATCATGAGTCAGCCACACTTTTATTTTTCCGAAGCCAAAGTCTCAACCAACCGCCAACGCTTTGCTTTAGAAAGCGGCCTGGTTTCCCGAATCCGAACCTTACTGCCCACTTTGGCTTCTTTTTTTTCATCATGGACTAAATACTTTTTACGCAGCCGAACCACTTTGTGATAAATCGGATGTTGGACAAGCCGCGTCACCTGTACGACCGCCGTTTTTTCCATCTTGCTCGCTAAAACAATTCCAACCCGTTCTTTTTGATGACGATCAGCCATTTTTCTTCAGTTCCATTTCTCTTTTAACCGTTAATATTTTCGCTAAATCCCGTCTGGTCTGATGCAGCTTCATGACATTCTCAAGCTTCGCGAGCTTCGCTTGAAAGCGAAACTGAAAAAGTTCCTTCCGAAGCGCTTCAGCTTTGTCGCTCAATTCATCAGGCGAAAGAGACCTTAAATCTTTTGCTTTTAAAGTCGCCATCTTAAACTCCTACTCGTTTGACAAATTTGGTCGAAAAAGGAAGTTTGTGCGCGCACAAACGAAGCGCCGAACGAGCCAGCGATTCGGGAATGCCTCCCATTTCAAAAAGGACGCGGCCCGGTTTAATCACCGCCACATAATACTCAGGAGCGCCTTTGCCTTTTCCCATACGCGTTTCGGCTGGTTTCTTGGTGAAAGATTTGTCCGGAAAAATCCGGAGCCACACCTTTCCTCCCCTTTTGACGTGCCGAGTCAACGCAACGCGGGCGGCTTCAAGCTGAATCGCGGTCAACCAGCCGTGACCGATCGCTTTCAGGCCGAAATTGCCAAAATTAACCTGGTTTCCGCCCGAGGCGATTCCCCGCATTTTGCCTCGGTGCTGTTTTCTAAATTTAACCCGCTTGGGCATTAACGGCATAATTCAATTCCTTAAGCTATCCTGCTTGCTCCGGACTTTTTTGTTCTTCAACTGAAGTTTCGACCGCGCTTTCCACATGAGCATCGTGTGCCGCCACTGAAACTTCTTTAGGGGTGGCTTCTTTTTCCTGCTTGTTTACCACCGGAAATCTTGCCTGAGCGAGTTCCTTGCGATGCGCTTCTTCTTTCTTAACCAAAACTTCGCCGTGATAAGTCCAAACTTTGACTCCGATCGTTCCGTAGGTCGTAAACGCTTCGGCAAATCCATAGGCCACATCGGCACGAAAAGTGCTCAAAGGGACTTTGCCTTCTTTGTAACCTTCCGCGCGGGCAATTTCTGAACCGCCCAAACGGCCCTTGCATTGGATCTTAATGCCTAGAGCGCCTTTTCCCATGGCGCTTGCCACCGCTTTTTTCATCGCTTTTCTGAAAGCAACGCGCTTTTCCATTTGAAGCGCGACATTCTCTGCGACTAACTGAGCGTTGGTCTGCGGCACTTCAACTTCTTTGATATCCACATAGACTTCGCTTTTGGTCAAATCAGCGATCTCATCGCGAATCCGGTTAATTTCCTGCCCCCCGCGGCCGATGATAAGGCCGGGACGGGCCGTATAAATCCAAATACGCAATTTACCGGTGGAACGTTCAATCGTAATATCCGCAACGCCCGCCATTCTTAATTTGTCCTTTAAATATTTCCGGATTTTCAAATCTTCATGCAGCAAACGGCTGTAATCTTTTCGGGCAAACCACTTGGCCTTCCAATCTTTGATATATCCTAATCTTAATCCGTATGGATGTGCCTTTTGCCCCACAATTTGCTCCTACCCTACTTAGCGGCGCCCGCGGTTTTCATTTTTTTCTTTTCCTTTTTAAATAACTTGAAGCCTTTTCCTTTGTCTTCCTTGACTTCTGGGGTCGATTTAGATACGGGTAATTCCCGTTCGCCCAAAACAACCGTCAAATGCGTCATCCGCTTTAAAATGACATCCGCACGCCCCATCGATCGAGACATATAGCGTTTCAAACTCGGCCCGCCGTCCGCTTTAATTTCCCGGACATAGAGCCGTGTTTCATCCATTTTTTTTACCTTCGCGTTTGCCTGGGCGCTTTTCAAAGTCTTCGCCACGAGCGGGGCAGCTTTTTTCTTCAAGTTTTCTAGAATTGAAAATGCATCCGATACCGGCTTCCTGCGGACTGCGTCAATCACGAGGCGCATTTTTCTGGGCGAAATTCTCAGATATCTGGTAATTGCTTTTGCTTCCATAACAATTAGGTCTTTGCTCCGGCTGCCATGGCCTTGGCTTTGTCTTGCGCGGTGCTGTGTTTCTTGAAAATTCTTGTCGGCGAAAATTCTCCCAATTTATGGCCCACCATATTCTCCGTCACGAAAACATTATGAAATGTTTTGCCATTATGAACCGCAAGCGTAATGCCCACAAAATCAGGCGTAATCGTGGAGCGGCGGGACCAAGTCTTAATCGGCTTTCTGTCCCTGGCTTTCTGCGCCAGCTGCACTTTAATTAATAGATCCTCGTCAACATAAGCGCCCTTTTCAGAGGAACGGCCCATTTATAGTCTCCTGTCCTTCACAATATAACGGTTTGTATTCTTATGCCGCTTTCGCGTCTTAAGACCTTTGGCCAGCTGGCCCCACGGGCTGGCCGGATGACGGCCGCCGGAGGATTTTCCCTCACCGCCGCCAAGCGGATGGTCTACCGGATTCATCGCCACGCCTCGAGTCGTGGGGCGGACACCCTTCCATCTTTTCCGTCCCGCTTTGCCATAGGAAATATTTTCGTGATCGATATTAGAGCACTGCCCGACGGTCGCATAAGCGTCCAGCTTCACCATGCGAACTTCTCCGGAAGGAAGTTTCAAATGGGCAAACTCATTTTCCTTAGACATGATTCTGGCCAGCCCGCCTGCGGAACGCACCATTTTGCCGCCGCGGCCGGGCTCCAACTCAATGTTGTGAATCGGAGTCCCTTCAGGAATATTTCTTAAAGGTAGATGATTCCCAACTTTCACTTCCGCATTGCTGCCGCTCGAGATTTTCTGTCCTATGGTCAAACCATCCGGGGCAAGAATGTAGGTTTTCTCTCCATCGGAATATTCTACTAAGGCGATACGGCTTGTTCGGTTCGGATCGTACTCAATCGTTTTGACGGTTGCTTCCATGCCGTGCTTCATGCGTCTAAAATCCACCAGCCTAAGCCGCCGCTTATGCCCGCCTCCCTTGTGATAGGCGGTAATATGGCCATACAAATTTCGCCCTCCTGTCCGTTTCTTCACTTCCGTAAGCGGCCCGTAAGGCTTCGTGGCGGTAATTTCTGAAAAATCATAACCGCTTCCGAAGCGGCGTGTCGGAGTCGTTGGTTTAAATTTAATGAGTGGCATTGTTGATGTCCTTATACAAATTCGATTTTTTGGCCTTCTTTTAAAGTCACGATGGCCTTCTTCCAATCGGATGTCTGGCCGGGCTGAAAACGAACGCGCTTCCACTTGCCGCCAATCAGCATGGTATTTACTTTGTTCACTTTCACATTGAAAAGCCTTTCCACAGCTTCACGAATTTCATGTTTGTTGGCATCGCGGCGCACGCGGAAAAAATACTTTTGTTCCTTTTCCTGATTCGTCCCCTTTTCGGTAATAATCGGTTCGCGAATCACATCGTAGACGTTCTTCAT
Source organism: uncultured bacterium (assembly GCA_964587285.1). GTDB lineage: Bacteria > Omnitrophota > Omnitrophia > Omnitrophales > Danuiimicrobiaceae > 01-FULL-45-10b. The sequence goes on from CAZPKZ010000003.1 coordinate 22,035, forward strand.
TTTGCTGCTTTCTTTTTAGCAACCTTAACCACAGCCGGTCCGGCGGCGGGTTCAACTTTGCCCAAAGCCCGTTCTTCAATGGCCGGAACCGCTTTAGTTTCGATCAAAACTTTCCTTCGCCGCTGAATGTGATAAGCGTTCACATCGCGCGCAAGCTTAATCGAAAAAAGTTCCTTCAAATTGTTGGAAGCGCGCTTCAAATTCTCGTTCATTTCATTCACAATAAAAAGGGTGCGGGAATCTTTAAGGCCGAGCGCTTGGATCATTCCTATCAGCTCTTTTGTTTTCGGCTGTTTTAAAATCGCGTCTTCCAAAAGCAGAAGATTTTCTTCTTTCTGTTTAAGACTTAGGGCCGAAATCAACGCGTTTCGTTTCATGCCATCCGGCAAATTGGTGTCGTAATCTCTGGGATGCGGGCCAAAAGTAGTGCCGCCGCCTCGCCAAAGAGGGGAGCGCCGCGATGAATGGCGGGCGCGCCCGGTTCCTTTTTGCTTCCAGGGTTTCTTCCCGCCTCCGCGTACTTCAGCTCTTTCTTTTGTATCGTGCGTTCCGCGCCGCTGATTGCCGGCGTAGGCTTTCAAAACCAGTTCCAGCAAACGGTGATTGATCGGAGCGTTAAAAACGGCTTCATTGAGCTCAAGCTCTCCCGCCTTCTTTCCGTCTTTTTTATAAATGATTGTCTTTGCCATGCGAATCATCCCTGCTATTTTTTCTTGGCCGGAGCGGCGGCTGGTTTTTTCTTTGCTGCCTCAGCTGCTTTCTTGGCCTTAGCGACCGAAACTTTTTTCTCTGGAATTTTTAATTCTTCAAGAGGCTCACCCGGAAATCTCCATTTTCGGGGGCGGCGTTTCTTGACCGCTTCGCGAATCACTAAATAACCATTCTCCGCGCCCGGCACAGCTCCCCGTACAGCCATCAGATGATTTTCAACGTCAATTTTCTCAACCCGTAAATTTTGAACCGTAAACCGCTCATTGCCCATCTGGCCCGGCATTCTCATTCCTTTAACGACTCGGGAAGGAAATGAAGAGGCGCCAATGGAACCGGCCACGCGGCCGAACATAGAGCCGTGCCCGCGTTCACCGCCTGTAAAATTATGCCGTTTCACCACGCCTTGAAATCCTCTTCCGATCGAAGTTCCGATCACATCTACATAATCGCCGACCGCGAAATTGTTCACACTAAGTTCCTTGCCCGCTTCAAGTCCTTCCAAATTCTCGGTGCGAATTTCGCGGATGAACCTTTTCGGGACTGCTTGAACTTTTTTGAAATGGCCCAACTCAGGCCGATTCGTTCTGGATTCCTTTTTGTTATCAAATCCAAGCTGAATCGCTTGATACCCGTCCGTTTCTTTTTTCTTCACTTGGAGAATCGCGCACGGCCCGACTTCCAAAACGGTGACGGGCAGGCGTTTCCCCTCCCGATCAAAGATTTGAGTCATTCCAACTTTTTTACCTAAAAGTCCGATCATAATAAAATTTCCTACAATTTAATCTCAACATCCACGCCGGCGGGAAGCGCGAGTTTCATCAGCGCATCTACCGTACGGGCGGTCGGTTCCATAATATCGAGAAGCCTTTTGTGCGTACGCATCTCAAACTGCTCGCGCGCCTTTTTGTCGATCGTCGGACCCTTCAAAACCGTCGTCTTCCAAGTATCAGTCGGAAGCGGAATAGGACCGACCACACGAGCGCCGGTCATCTTGACGGTATTGACAATTTCCTGGACCGATTGATCCAAGATTCGATGATCGTATGCTCTTAATTTGATGCGTACTTTTTCTTTTAGCATTTTTCCTCTTACTGCAATATTTCGGTGACGACTCCGGCTCCGACTGTCTTGCCG
>CAZPKZ010000004.1:0-11489 GCA_964587285.1 uncultured bacterium
TGAGCGCTCGGACCGCAAGTTCTATTTCAACACCCTGTTTGTGGATACCAGCCCGGGGTTCTTGACGCAGACCGGTTTCTTTCGCCGGCCGGACGTCCGCCGGTTCAGCAATTTTATCCGCTACACGTTCCGCCCGGAGGGCAAGCTGAACCATCAGCAGCAATAGTAGCTGCATTGTAAATGTAAATGACATTGGTTGTATCAGTGCAATAGCTTCTCACCCCGGTAAAAGTTGCTGTTTTTGGAACAGCAGTAGCGGTATAAGTCTCTCCCATATTTCCGTTGGTTAAACTGAAGACGTAACCAGATTTTTCGCCGCCTTCAAGACCGCCTCCCAAATACGTAGAGCCCATCGCAGTAAGTGAAGTCGGGTAAGCACTTGTGGTGCTCCGATAGGAAATACAAGCACTTTGAATGGATCTCAAAGCACCTTTTGCTCCTCCTTCATTGCCTTGAACTCTTGCGGCAAGATAACTTGATGTTGTGATGGCGACCACAAGCCCAATGATGACAAGAACGATGATCAGTTCGATTAGAGTGAACCCTAAAGCGGTAATTTTGTTATCTTTTTTAACCATTGGATAACGGATGAATTCCATATTTGTTTATTTTGTACTGCAGAGCTTGACGAGTTAATTTAAGCTGTTGAGCAGCCTTATTTTTATTGCCTTTTGACTTTTGAATCGCTTGTTTAATGATCTCGCGTTCATAATCTTCGAGGCTTTCTTTAAGATCGTTGCACTTATTTATCGGCTTAACGGCGCCGGAACTAAAGTGCCCTGATTGAAGCGCTTTTTCAATATCCTTGCCGTCGATTGTCTCGCTTTCCGAGAGGGTGACGATCCGCTCAATCACATTTTCAAGCTCACGGATATTGCCAGGCCACTCATGATTCTGAAGAACTGACATCGCTTCTTGATTGACCTTGAATTTTCGCTCAATGGAATGCTTTTTCGCGTAGAATTCAAGAAAATAAGTCACAAATAGAGGAATATCCTGCCGTCTTTTCCTTAAAGGCGGCATGATAATGGGAATGACGTTAATTCTATAAAATAGCTCTTCCCTGAACCGGCCCGCTCTGATCTCCTCCGGAAGATTTCTGCTGGTCGCGGCGATTAACCTGAAATCCACAGATATATCTTTGATGCCGCCCAAATGCTTTAAGATCCGCTCCTGAAGCACTCGAAGCAACTTGACCTGCAAATTCGTGGAAAGGTCCCCAATCTCATCCAGCAGAAAAGTGCCGGATTCCGCTAATTCCAAAAGCCCGACCTTTGAAGCGACGGCTCCGGTAAAGGCTCCTTTTTCATATCCAAAAAGTTCGCTTTCGAGCAAGTTCTCGGGAAGCGCCGCGCAGTTGACGCTGACAAACGGGCCTTTTCGGTGTTTGGATTGATAATGAATCGAACGGGCCACCATTTCCTTGCCCGTTCCGCTTTCTCCCATGATTAAAACAGTGCTTTCGGTTTTAGCGACTTTTTCAATCAAGCTGAAAATTTCCAGCATTTCATCCGTTGTTCCGATTAAATTTTTAGTGCGGTAGCGGTCCTGCAACCTCTTGCTTTGGCTCGAGGATTCCGAAGTCAAACGTTTTTGGCTGAGTGTTTTTCGAACGGCATTGAGAAGCTCCGCAATCTTAAATGGTTTGATCATATAGTCACTCGCGCCCGCGCGGATAGCGCCGATGGCGGAGTCAAGGGAAGCATGGCCCGTGATCACAAGCACGTTAATATCGGGATTAAACGCCTTTATTTTATGGATCAGTTCAAGGCCGTTCATTTCGGGCATTAAGAGGTCGGCAATAATCAAATCCGGATTCTTTCGGGAAGCCTCGTCTAAACCTTCAAGCGGATTTTGATAACAGAACACTTGATAACCTTCACCTTCAAGCGCTTCTTTTACGACGGCCCTAATATGGGGCTCATCATCAATAACAAAAATAGTGCTGTTTTGTTTATTCATCGTGTTCACCTACACTTTGGGAATGAATACTTCGACTTGTGTCCCCTTCCCTTTATTGCTGCGAATCAAAAGACGTCCCCCATGTTGGTTCACAACCTTATACGCTTGTGCCAGCCCCAAACCCGTACCGTCGGTTTTGGTCGTTTTAAAGGGCACGAAGATGGAGTTTAAAGTTTTCCGGTCCATTCCTTCGCCCGTATCTTTAACCGAAACTGAAATTTCGGTCCGGTTTGAATGCGAATCAATTTCAAGTGAGCCTCCGTTCGGCATCGCCTGAAACGCGTTCATCAAAATATTCATAAAAACTTGTTTCATATATTCGGGATCAACCTTGGCTTTGATCGATTGAGCTTTGTAAGGGCGCTTGATATTCACTTTGGGATTAAAACTATCCTGATGTTCAACCAACATCAAAATTTGATCTAGAAATGAGCTCAAGTCAATCTCTTCCAAATGGAGCTCCGGGAGGCGGGAATAATCCAAAAGCCCGCTAAAAAGGCGGTTAATCCGGTCTGATTCGCTGACGACGGCATCCATTAAGGTTTGCTGCTTTTCGTTCAACTTGGCGCCGAGCTGTTTCATCATCAACTCCACAGAACCGCTGATGGATGCGAGCGGATTTCTGATCTCGTGCGCGATACTTGAAATCACTTCTCCTAAGAAAACGAGCCGTTCCTGCGTTTTCACCCGGTCTTCCAATTTTTGAATCATACGGGAAAAGTAATAAGTCAATATGGCGACGAGAAAAAACACGGTGATACGGACGTAGCTTGCATAAAACAAATAGATCAGATCCCGTCTTCCTGCGGGCTCCGCCACCGTAATCCCCCCGGAATTATACAAAATAACCGCGCCAATAAAACAAATACTGCTTCCCGCCGCGACAAAAAAACCAGCAGTCGGCGACAAAACCGGGCCGGCGCTCAAGATAGACAAAACATAAATGGTCGCAAACAAACTATCCGCCCCGCCCGTGTAGGCGACCAGGGCGCTTTCCAAAAGAAGATCACACACGATTTGGAACCAGGCCAGCGCAGAGAGGTGTTTGGCGCTGATGAGCCACAACACGTAAATAATACTCAAGCCGCAGCAGGCGGCAATGATCGAGTAAAAAAGGATGCGCTCCGTTGGAAATACAAATTGAGCGTAGAAAAGGAAGACCGTCGCGATAAACAGCCGCGCAAAAATCAAAACGCGGATGCGTTGGATTAAAATGGCGACGGGCAACATCATATTATTTGAGCGCCTGGGTAAGCGTAAGAATAGGAAGAAACATGGCAATGACGATGCCTCCGATCACGATTCCCAAAAAGGCAATGACAAGCGGTTCAATCATGGACGTCAGGCCGTCCACCGCTGTATCCACTTGAACATCGTAGAAGTCGGCGATTTTAGATAACATCTTATCCAGCTCACCCGTTTCCTCTCCCACGGTAATCATGCGGACCACCATCGGAGGAAATATCCTTTTCTTTCCGAGCGGCCCTGAGATGCTCTCCCCTTCCTTAATGGAATTATGAACCTCTTGGATCGTTTGCTCGACGAGACTATTGCCAGCGGTTTTGCCGACGATTTCAAGGGCGCTCAGGATAGGGACGCCGCTTTTAACCAATGTGGATAAAGTCCGGGAAAATTTGCTGACAGCCACTTTCAAAAATAAAGGGCCGAAGACTGGCATTTTTAATTTGGTTGAATCAAACCATAAGCGGCCAGCTTTTGTATTGACAAAACGAACCAACAAAAACCCAACGCCGCCGACAGTTCCAAAGAAAAGAAGAAGATTGGAGCGCAAAAAATTGCTGAACGCGATCAGCAAACGGGTCGGGGTCGGAAGCGGCGCATTGAGTGAGGTGAAAATACTTGCAAACTGCGGAATGACCCAAGTCATCATTCCGAACGTAATGATGAACGCCATAACGGCCACGACGGTAGGATAGACAAGCGCGGAACGAATCTTTTTTTGAAGCGCGCTCGTTTTTTCGATGTAGGACGCGAGGCGGTCCAAAATTTCCTCAAGGCTGCCGCTCGACTCACCCGCCTTGACCATGCTGACAAAAAGAGGAGAGAATACTTTCTTGTGCTTTTCCAGCGCCTCCGATAAATTTTTGCCGCTTTCCACATCGTCATGAACGGCTCCGATCACGCGCTGAAGATTAGCGTTCTCGACTTGTTCCGCTAGAATCGTCAGCGACTGAACCAGCGGCACACCCGCTTCTACCATCGTGGCAAGCTGCCTGGAAAATACGACAAGCTCATCCGCTTTGACTTTGCCTCCGCGCTTGGTTGCATTTCGAGAAAAAAGTGAAAGCTTAGATTTGATTTCCGTAACGCGGATAATCATCAGTTCTTGCTGGCGTAGGACGCTGACAATGTCGTTGACATTGTCAGCTTGTCTTCTGCCGCGCAGATTTTTTCCTTCCTTGTCTTTTACGATATATTCAAACTCAGGCACATTTCACCTTTCGATCAGTCTTCAAAAGTGGTGACCCTCAATATTTCTTCGAGTGTCGTGAGGCCTTTATGAAACCCATCCATGGCTTCCTCAAAGAGCGACTTCATGCCCTTCTTTCGCGCGGTCATTTCAATATCACCGCTTGATTTGTTTTCCGTGATGAGCGTTTGAATTTCATCATCAATCGGCAGAACCTCCATGGCGGCCAAGCGTCCGCGATAACCCGTATTTTTGCATTGGTTGCACCCTTTGCCTCTATATCCTTTCGCGCTTTGAACCCACTTCTGGTCTGCCGGCAGCCGGCTCAACATTTCCTTTGGAATCTCATATTCTTCCCGGCAATTGCTGCAAATGCGGCGCATGAGGCGCTGGGCAGTCGTGGCAATCAGGGAGGACGCGATCAAAAAAGGCTCGACCCCCATGTCGATCAGCCGTGTTACCGCGCCGGCTGCGTTATTCGTATGCAGAGTGCTGAAGACCAAGTGCCCGGTCAATGCTGCCTTAACGGCAATGTCTGCTGTTTCTCCATCTCGAATTTCACCAACCAAGATGATGTCAGGGCTTTGCCTCAACAAGGACCTGAGCCCGCTTGCAAAGGTTAAACCGATGTCCGGATTCACCTGAGTTTGCGTGATGCCGTGAATTTGATATTCGATGGGGTCTTCAATCGTCATGATGTTGCGCTCTTTCGTATTGAGCTGATTCAAGACCGAATAAAGCGTTGTCGATTTTCCGCTTCCCGTAGGCCCTGTCACGAGGACCATGCCATAGGGGCGTTTGATGGCATCCTGAAATTTTTGGATGCTCCGAGGCTCAAATCCGAGCGTTTCCAAACCCGTTTTAATATTGGTCTTGTCCAATACCCGAAGCACCAGTTTTTGTCCGTAATTAATCGGTAAGGCGGAAACTCGGAAGTCAATTTCACGATTTTCAAATCGGGCTTTGAACCTCCCGTCTTGGGGAAGGCGTTTTTCGGTAATGTCTAAATTGGATACGATTTTGATTCGAGTTAAAATGGCGCTGTACATTTTGCGGGGCGGTGAAAACGATTCATGAAGCCCCCCGTCGATCCGGTACCGAATGCGAAGGCGGTCGGCGAATGGCTCGAAGTGAATATCGGAAGCGCGGTTCTTAATGGCATCCTGAAGAATCAAATTCACCATGCGAATAACCGGCGCTTCATCGGCAATTTGAGACTCGCGGCTCTCTTCCTGCTTGGATTGATCGACCACTTCAACTGAATCCGGGTCTAAATCGCCCAACACTTCTTCCAGTTTTGCATTTTCAGAATAATAATTTTCAATGGCGGCTTGAATATCCCGATGGGCCACGATCGCGGGGCGGACATTGCACTGAGTGATTTTTTTGACGTCATCCATCGCGACCATGTCCAGCGGGTCGCTCATGGCAAGTGAAATGATGTTGCCGATTTGTGAAACCGGAATGATCCCGTATCGCTCAGCGACTTTCTTGGGGATCAATTTCAGGACTTTGGGATCTACTTTATACGCATTTAAATCCAGAACCGGAATGCCCAGCTCGGTGCTGAGAAGCAGCATGAGGTCCTTTTCGGAAATCATTCCCTCATCCACAAGAATGCGGATTAATTTCGCGCCGCTTAATTTCTGAAGTTCTTGCGCGCGCTTGAGATTGGTTTCTGAAATCGCCTGAGTTTTCTTCAGAAGCTCATGAAGTGTGTGAGCGTATGCCGTGGCCATTTATTCTACCTCAAGTTCTTGGTCGCCTGCGGTGACGCGAAATACTTCATCCAGTGAGGTTTCTCCTAAAAGCGCTTTTTGGATGCCGCTTTCCCGTAAGGTATTCATGCCCTGGCGCCGAGCCAATTGCTTAATCTCTTCGCCGGTGGCGCGCTTCATAATCATCGTTTTAATGTCAGAGGTCAACGGGAGTATTTCAGAAATCACCGAGCGCCCCTTAAATCCGGTGGAGCGGCACTTGGAACATCCGACAGGGCGGAAGAAAGCGGCCGGTTTTTTTACATCCAAACTTAAACGCTTTTTCAATTCGTCATCCGCCTTAAAGCTCTCTTTGCATGCAGGGCAAAGCCGCCTGACCAAACGCTGAGCTGAAATCATAAGCACGGAAGAAGTAATCAGAAAGGGCTCGATTCCCATGTTCATCATCCGGACAATGGAACCCATGGTATCGTTCGTGTGGAGCGTGCTCAAAACCAAATGCCCCGTCAAAGCCGCCTTGATGGCGATATCCATCGTCGGCAAGTCTCTAATTTCACCGATCAGAATGATATCCGGATCCTGCCTTAAAATGGACCGAAGCGCTGTTGTGAATGTGAGGCCGATGGATTCACGGATGTTGACTTGATTGATGCCGTCCGCTTCATATTCGACCGGATCTTCAACGGTCGTAATATTTTTATCCGGAGAATCTAAAAATGACAAGATGGAATAAAGCGTGGTCGTTTTTCCGCTTCCGGTAGGGCCCGTGACTAAAATCATTCCGTGCGGTTTCGAGGCGCAGTTTTTAATCTCTTCCACTTCTTTGGGAGTAAATCCAAGTTTGTCAAGCACGTTTGACTGCGTTTTTTTGTCCAAAATTCTCAAGCACACTTTTTCTCCAAAACTGGTCGGCAAAATGGACACGCGAATATCCACTTCGCGGTCTTGGACTTTGATCTTGAAACGCCCGTCTTGAGGAATACGCCTCTCGGCAATATTCAATTGGCTCATGACTTTAAACCGGGAAACCAAAGCCGATCCCATGGCTTTGGGAGGAGAAGGAACTTCCTCCAAAATTCCATCCACACGGCACCTGACCCGGATCGAATTCTCCCACGGCTCAATAAAAAGGTCGCTTGCCTTCCTTCGGATCGCATCCAGCAAAAGCAAATTTGCAACTTTGATCACGGGCGTTTCTTGCGCCTGTTTCAAAAGATTGACGGTTTCATTCTCCCCTTCCTGCTCTTTCTTTTCTTGGACGATGCGGACTAACTCCTGAATCGTCTCCTCGGGATTGATATCCTCCGCTTGAGCGCCCGGATAGTAACGCGGAAGCGCGGCGGTCATTTGTTGGGAAAGCGTGACGACGGGATATACTTTCATGTTGGTGATCGCCTTAATATCATCGATCAACATTAAATCAGCCGGATTTTCCAAAGCAACGGTAATTGAATTGTTATGACGTGAAATAGGCAGAACACGATGTTTTTGGGCGAACGCGGTCGGTATTAATTTAACCACGGGCGGTTCCGGAGTGAATTGGTTTGGGTTGATTGAAGCGCATTTGAACTCATCTGCCAAAAACGTGATGAGTTGGACTTCGCTCATCAATTGATGTTTTAAAATCAGTTCCGACATGGATAGGGTTGAATTTTTTCTCTCATCGGAAAGAACGTTAACGTCTCCTTCCTTCAAAAGACCTTGCTTGATCATTTTTTTGAGGATCCGCTCGTCAATGACTTCCGATGTCATGGAAGGCCCTTAAGGTTTGTGGGAGTTTTTTTCTTGCGTTTTCTGGATCACAGCCGAACGAAAAGAAACTTGGGAAGCGGCGTCATTCGTCGCCGGTCCGGATGCCAGACGAATATGAAAATGCTCTTGAATCACGGTTGAGATCTCTGTCGCTGTGGCAACAAAAACCTGCACCTTGCATTTGGTAACCTCCTCAATTTCCTTAATCGCCTGCTCGTTTGTGGGATCAGCCATCACAACCGTTAACAGATTGCCGATCCGGTCGACGGGCACACAGATATGTTTGGCGATCAGGTCTTTGGGAATGAGGTTTTCGACCGTCTCATTCAAGGAAAAATTTCCAATGGGTAAATAGGGGACATTAAACTGCGTGGCGAGCGCGACAACAATATCTTCTTCCGTCACATATCCGAGTTCAATGAGCACTTTTCCAAGTAATTTGCCTGACTCTTGCTGCTGAGATTTTAAAGCCGACTGCAGTTGTTCCTGAGTGAGTGTGCCATTTTCAATTAGAATTTCACCGATTCTTTTTTTCACACGGTCCTCCCAACTCATTGAAAACAAAAGGGTTAATTTGCGCCTAACACTTGAAAGTATACCGCGCGAAAAGATGGCTTTCAAGCTTCCGGCAAAGATAATCTATACCTCAAGCTTAATTTCGAAAGTATTTGAATCTAGTTTTTTCGAAGCTTTAAAAAGCCAAAGGAAAAATCTGCAAAGGCGTATGAATAGGGACTTTGGAAGCAAGATCGCTTTTAAAAAGGGTGATTTGGCAAACCTGATCCGTTATTTTGCCGTTAAATGGGCGATTGAATTGAGGAACCGGATGGCCTGTTTTAATGCGGGCAATGGTAATGTGGGGATGATAAGGCCTAGATTCAATTTCAAAACGCGCTTTCTGAAGCGTATGATCAAGCTTATTTTTAAGCTCTGACAAACTTTGGATTTCCCCGCCCGTTCCGATCCATATGATCCGCGGCTTTCGGGCGTTTGGAAATGCGCCGAATCCGGCAAGTGAAATTGAAAAAGGCTTGACGTTTGATAAGGTATCGAATAATTGAGGCGTGACTTTTTCAAGCTGATGAAGCTCCACGGAGCCAAAAAAATGAAGCGTCAGGTGCCAATTCTGGGGCGGAATCAATCGAAACCCGGTCAGCTCATTTTGGATGGACTCTAAAAAAGATTGGGCTTCGGATTTTAAGCGCTCAGATAATTCAATCGCTAAAAACGCCCTGACTATTTGATCAGCCATTCCCAAAGCAGAAAAAGCGTTTTTTTCGTCGCTTGAAGCCTGATTTTAGCCCGATCTCCGGACATGCGAAGTTTAAACACCTTCGTCATTTTGGCGTCCGAGATCGCGACATAGACAAGTCCAACGGGCTTGGTTTTAGTTCCGCCGCTTGGACCCGCGATACCCGTGAGTCCAATTCCAATTGATGTTTGATAACGGCTTCGAATTGCCTGCGCCATCGCACGGGCCGCCTCTTTGGACACAGCACCGTAGCGAGCGATCAAAGCCGCTCGAATACCAAGCTCACGCGTTTTGATTTGATTTGAATAAGCCACTAAGCCGCCTTTGAAATAGCGGGAAGCTCCGGGTGAATCGGTGATCTTCTCAGCTAAAAGGCCCCCCGTGCAGCTTTCGGCAATCGAAAGCGATTTATTCTGGCGGATGAATTGATCTCCGATCACAGAAGAAAATGATTTTCCCTCAAAACTATACAAATAATGCCCCAACTTTTTCACCAGCTCCCGCCGGAGTGAAGAAGCTAATCCTGCATCCTGAGTTTTAATCCGAATCCCGACTTCTCCAACCTTTGGGTAGATTCCAAAATCAAATTTCCTGTCCTTAAAAAAACCGGCGCCCAATTTTCGCATGACTTGGGTTTCGTAAAGGCCTGCGATCTCAGCTTCAATCCAGAAAGAGCGCGGCCTGTCTTTAAACGTTTTCTGGATGAGACGGTGAACGTGAGAATCATACATTTTCGAAAGTTCCCGCGGAACCCCGGGCAGCACGATCAGCAATTTGCCTGCTCTGAAAACATAAAAACCCAGCGCAATTCCGTAGCGATTCAGCAAGGGCTTTGCCGCTTCCGGCAAGAATGCTTCACGCCGCGTCATGGACGGAGCGGCCCTTCCCAAGCTTTTAAAATAGCGGACGATATGCCGGTATTGCAGGGCGTCGAATTTAAGGCCGCAGCCAAAAAACTTGGCCACGGTTTCTCTCGTGAGATCATCCGGCGTTGGGCCAAGGCCTCCGGTTACGATGATTAAGTCTGCGCGGGAGAATGCGCGGGAAAGCGTATCGAGGATTTCCCTTTCTTTGTCACGGCAGCTGACTTGATAGACGACGTCCATATCAAGCGCTGTCACTCGTTTGGCTAAAAATTGAGCGTTGGTGTTGAGGGTACTGCCGTTTAGAAGTTCTGAGCCAATCGTGACTAACTCACAAGTGAGCATAGCGGATCAAAACTTGAAGGATGAGGTTCGTATAAATTCCCGCCGCAACGTCATCGAGGACGATCCCGTATCCTCCCGGGAAACGTTCAAACCAGCGAATCGGAGGCGGTTTGAGGATATCAAAAAATCGAAACCCGATAAAACCTAATAAAACCGTCCAATAACCAATCGGAATTCCCCAAAAACTCATCAAGATACCGCAAACTTCATCGATCACCACATGAGCCGGATCATGAATTCCTGAAGTATGCGAGACAACGCTGCTCGACCAAATGCCGGCAAAAAGAAATACGAATAAAAAGACAGCAAACACCGCAGGATGATGATTAATCGTCAGGACAAAAATAAGCCCGATGACGCTGCCGAATGTGCCGGGCGCAAATTTGAAATGCCCTACCGGGCCGCAGGTCGCAATCCAATGAGCAATTCGGTTGATCATATTTTGCGCAAGTGATAAAAAAATGTGATTCCTGAAAAAAGGGTTACCGCATTGGCAATCAAAATCCCAATATAATGAAGAGCCTCGGAAGCAACGACAAGCCGATTGTCAAAACCACTGTCTAAAATCACAAGGTAGAGCAAACTGGCGTAAACGGAACCAATTTGGAAACCCACCTTCACCTTCCCTGCCCATTCCGCCGGGATCACTTGCCCGCGCCTCAGCCTCATAATGCGCACGCAGGTGACCGCTATTTCTCGGGTTAATATGGCAACGATCCACCAAAAAGAATAAAGCTTAAAAAAAACAAAAGCGAGCATGAGGCCGATGATCAGAAGTTTATCCGCGATCGGATCCGCAATTTTTCCGGCGGCGGTAATCATCGATTTTGTCCTGGCAAGATGGCCGTCCCACCAGTCCGTGATACAAGCGGCCGTAAAAAGAAGAATGGTTATTATTTCCATAATAGGAGTCCGATACCATATCAAAAGCAACGGGCTGATAAAGGCAAGAAAAACGCGTAATGCCGTTAGCCGATTAGGCGTGATCACCCCACCACCTCCTTGTCAAGAGCGCGCTTCAAATCGGAATAAGCGCGCTCATGCATTTCGAAGAAATCACGCCGCCTTATGGGCGGCGTGCAAGGAGGTGGTGGGATCATAAATCTTTTATATAATCCGCGGTTAAATCGTATTCTTGCGCTGCTTTCACTTTCGCCGATATAAAC
>CAZPKZ010000004.1:11589-23826 GCA_964587285.1 uncultured bacterium
ATAATCCGCGGTTAAATCGTATTCTTGCGCTGCTTTCACTTTCGCCGATATAAACTGACCTTCCTTCAAAATAACTCTCTTAGGAGTTTGAACATAAATCAACCCGTCTACTTCAGGCGCATCCATGTAAGTGCGGCCGATATAGCGATTCGGCGTCTGATTATCGGCCCCTTCAATTAAAACAGAAAAAGTTTTGCCGATCAAACGTTTGTTATTGATGATTGAAATTTCCTGCTGGAGCCGCATTCCGCGGTCGAACCGTTTCTTTTTAACGCTCTCGGACACCTGAGCGTCCAAAGTAGCAGCGTGCGACCCCTCTTCGTTGGAGTACATAAACATGCCGAGACGCTCAAACTGCGCCGTCTTCATGAATTCGAGCATTTCTTCAAACTCTGCCTCACCTTCTCCCGGATAGCCGACAATAAAGGTGGTCCGAATCGCAAGGTCCGGAATTTTCATCCTGAATTTTTCGATCAGCGCATAAGTCGATTTTTTAGTCATGCCGCGCCTCATACTTTTCAAAACCGGATCGCTGATGTGCTGAAGCGGCATGTCTAAATAATGGCACACCTTCTCAAGAGAAGCGATGGCTTCAATTAATGAATCATTGATACAGCTGGGATAGGCATAAAGCAGCCGGATCCATTTTAAGCTTTTAATTTGGTTTAACTCTTCCAGCAACTGAGGCAGCAAGAACTTGCGCTCGGTATCCCGTCCAAAATAAGTCGTATCCTGCCCCGTTAAGACGAGTTCCCGGGCGCCCTCTTCTTCCACTAATCGGCGCGCTTCTTCCACAACATCCGCAAGCGCTCGAGAGCGGTGCTTGCCGCGAAATGAAGGAATCGTGCAAAAGGAACAAATGTGGTCACAGCCTTCTGAAATTTTAATATAACGTGTGTATCGAGGCGTCAGCGGAATTCGGCCGATTTGAGCTGTGTAAAGAAATCCGGGTGTTTGGCTGACGCGGGAAATCCGCTTATTTTGAGTCACTTGATTCAGGACGAAATTAAGCGCCTGATAATCGCCCGTACCGATAAAAGCGTCTACCTCGCCCAGCTCTTTTTCGAGCTCTTTTTGGTAACGCTGAACGAGGCATCCCAAAACGACTAAGGCTTTGATGCGGCCTTCTTTTTTAAGCTCCGCTAAATTTAAAATATGGTCAATCGACTGCTGTTTAGCTTCTTCAATGAATGAGCAGGTGTTCAGAAGTGCGATATCACAATCGGAAATATGTTCTGCCACTCGGAATCGGTCCTTGTCCAACATTCCCAAAACGAGTTCACTGTCCACCAAAGTCTTAGGACAACCGAGCGAAAGCATCCCGACTGAAATTTTATTTCCTGTCTTTAGAGTTATCATGCAGTGATCACTTTCTCGGCTTGTGAAAAAATGCCGCTATAGATTTGGTCTGCGAAGGATCTAAGCGACGGCTCGTAGCGCGGAATATCTCGAAGGATCCTCTCTTTGGAAACAGAAGGGCCAAGCGTTTGAAGCTCTTCTTTCCCTTTTGAAACCCAATCCCGAATCATATTTGGAGTCATTTCAAGATGGAATTGTAAAGCATAAACACTTTTTTTGTAACGGAACGCTTGATTCGGGAATATCTCGGATGAGGCAAGCAACGTAGCCCCTTTCGGAAGATCAAACGTATCGCCATGCCACTGAAATACAATGGGATTTGTATTTTCAATAGATTCAAATGCAGGGTCGTCTGATGCCCATTTTGAAAGATGGATCGGATACCAGCCGATTTCCTTTTGTGGGCCGGGATAAACAGGCACGCCGAGTGCGCGGGCAATCATTTGAGCGCCGAGACAAATGCCCAAAACTATCTTTCCTCTTTGAATGGCATCTTGTATCAAGGCGCGTTCCAATCTCAGGAAAGGATATCGGTCTGTTTCGTCCGCATTCATGGGACCGCCCATCGAAATCACAAAATCCCATGGCTCTGAATTTTTTGGAAAGGCAGAATTTCGAAAAAGATCAAGATATTCGATCTCGAATTGATTTCTGATCAGGAAGGTTTCGAGCGTCCCCAAACCTTCGTGGGAAACGTGACGGAACACCAAAACTTTTTTCATCCCACCACCTGCTTTCCCGCCGCAGGCGGATTTTCGCCGAGTACTAGACCAATGAAAATCGGCCCTTCGGGCCAAAAGCAGGTGGTTGGGATCATGAATCGCTAGCGGAAGATTCTCCTACCTCTTGAACCCGATCCACCAGGATATCGCGCGGTTTAGAGCCTTGATACGGCCCCACAATTCCTTCCTGTTCCATCATGTCAATGATCCGGGCGGCACGTCCGTAACCCAGCCTCAATTTGCGTTGAAGGACGGAAACAGACGCTTGACGCGTTTCCAAAACCACTCTGAGCGCTTCATCATACAACTCGTCTTTTTCCATCATGCGCTGAGTCGACTTTCCGTCCGAGACGGCTTCAATCTCAGATAAATATTGAGGGCCTTGTTGCGCTTTGATAAATTGGACCGTCGCGCCAATTTCCTCATCTGAGATAAAGGTTGCCTGCCCGCGAATCGGCTTAGGATCACCGGGTTTTAAGAAAAGCATGTCACCTTTTCCGAGAAGCTTATCGGCTCCGTTCATATCCAAAACCGTCCGTGAATCCACTTTTGAAGCCACTTTGAATGCGATACGAGCCGGAAAATTGGCCTTGATGACGCCTGTGATGACATCCACCGAGGGACGCTGAGTCGCAAGGATCAAATGAATTCCCACCGCTCTTGAAAGTTGCGCAAGGCGTGTAATCGCGGTTTCCACTTTATCCTGAGCCACGACCATCAAATCCGCTAATTCATCGATGACAAGGATAATATAAGGAAGTTGCCTTGGAATTTCACTCGCCTGCTCCGCGCCGTCAGATTCTTTGAGCTTCCGGTTATTAAACGCTTGAATGTTGCGAGTGCCGCAAGTTGCGAAAATTTGATAACGCCGTTCCATTTCGGATACCAGCCAGTTCAACGTCCCCGCTGCCTTGCGGACATCTGTCACAACCGGAGTCAGCATATGCGGAATATCTTTGTAGGTCGCGAGCTCGACCATCTTAGGGTCTACCATCACAAATTTGAGTTCATGAGGCGGCCTTGAAAAAAGTAGCCCTGCGATCAGCGAATTGACACAAACTGTTTTTCCGCTGCCGGTGGCGCCGGCGATGAGCAGGTGCGGCATTTCAGCCAAATCACTCAACATGGGTTTTCCGCTTGTATCTTTCCCTAAAAGAAGGGGCAGCTGAAAATGATGTTTTTGATATTCACTTGATTCCAAAAGTTCTTTCAGAAATACGGTGGTCGTGGATGAATTTGGAATTTCAATCCCGACCGCGGACTTTCCCGGAATCGGAGTCAAAAATCGAATGCTCGTTGCTTTCAGGACGAGTGAAAGATCATCCGACAGGCTCGTAATCCGATTGATTTTCACCCCCGGGGCAGGCATCAGCTCATAACGCGTGATGACGGGGCCTTGTTCAATTTCGATCACTTTCGCTTCGATGCCGAAGTCTCGCAGTGTTTCTTCTAAAATTCTGGAATTTCCTTGAAGATCATCTTCGATGGGCACCCGATTCGACGGGGTTGTCAAAAGATCTGCGGACGGCAGATGGTAACTCGCGAGCACTTCCTTCGCATTCAATGGGATTTTGGGCTGTTCTGAAACTGTATTTTCACCGGATAGGGTGTCCTTAATTTTTTTAATCTTAACAATTTTATTGATGGCTTCTTTAAAAATGGCTTCTTTTTCTTGTTCGGTTTGGATGAGACGATCGGATGAAAGGGATTCTTCTACCGCATCTTTGAAGGATCCATATTTTTTGACTTTTGGCAGCACAAACGAAGGAGTCAATTTATGAAGAAGGGATTCGGGTTTCTTGGGCTCTGAACCCCTGAACGCGGGAGCGCGCTTTTGCTGCGGAATTCGATCTCGAATGTCGTTCCAAGTTTCTTTTACCCATGCCATCAGCCGTTCAAATAAAGGATAAAGCAAAAAGTCAGTCGCGAGAACAAGCGACAATGCCAAGCAGCAAAAAGAAATAATCCATCCTCCCACCACGCCGAAATATTTTTCCAAATTTCCGGCGATAAAATAGCCGATGAATCCGCCGGCGCCGACTTTCCAATTCTCAGATGCCATCAAAGAAAACAGGCTTGAAACTGCGAGAAGCGAAATGATAATTCCCAAAAATTCGATCCATTTCTTCTGAGGAACTTTCTGAAGAAAGAAACAGCCGGACCAAAAAAGAAACAGCACCGGTATGCTGAAAGAACTCAATCCAAATAGAAGCCGAAGGTAATGAGCCAAATACACACCGGCGATGCCGGTAATATTGCGAAATTCCTCATTGGGATAGGAGGTGTAATATGGATGATCGTTTGGATGAAAAAATAGCAGGCTGACAAGCGTGTAGAGGCCCACCAGCAAAAACAAAACGCCGATAATTTCGTTAAGTCTGGCTTGTTTTAGCTTTTTTGGTTTCATAAATTAAACACCGGTATGGCCAAATCCTCCGGTATTTCTTATTGTAACGTCTAATTCATTAACGACCTTGAAGCTTGCCGTAACATGCTGCGCTATAATCATTTGTGCAATCCTGAGCCCGCGTTTGATCGCAAAAGATTCCTTGCCTAAATTGATCACAATCACTTGAATTTCACCGCGATAATCGGAATCAATCGTGCCCGGAGAATTTAAAAGGCCGATGCCATGTTTCAAAGCCAGTCCGCTGCGTGGACGGATCTGAGCTTCGTACCCTAAAGGAAGGCTGATGGCGATTCCGGTAGGAATAAGAGCTCGATCGCCCGGTTTTAAAACAATATCTCCTTGAACCGCAGCGGCCAAATCCATTCCGCTGGCGCCTTCGCTTGAGTATGCGGGCAATTCAAGGCCTGTGTGGTGAGGCAGGCGCTTGATCAAAATCTGAGCGGTTTCAGATCGCACCGTGTTCGTCAACATTGAATGTGCTATTTAGATTCAGTTTCCTGAAGCGCTTGTTTGCGGCTCAAACTAATTTTGCCCTGCTCGTCGACCGCAAGCACCTTGACCGGAAAAACATCTCCCACTTTGACATGGTCTTCGACGCGTTTTACAAAGCCATCAGCCAGTTCGGAGACATGGACCAAGCCGTCTGTGCCGGGCAGAATTTCACAAAAAACGCCAAACGGCATAATCTTCCTGGCGCGGGCTTGATAAATTTTTCCCACCTGCGCTTCCTCCGTAATCGCGCTAATCCGTTGAATCGCGATCTCGGAAGCTTTTGCGTCGGTGGAAGCGACGATCACGCGGCCATCATCTTCGATATCAACCGTCGCGCCGCTTTCTTCGATAATCTTGCGGATATTCTTTCCGCCCGGGCCGATGAGCTCCCCGATTTTTTCCGGGTTAATCCTCAGCGTCGTAATCCGCGGAGCGTAGTTCGAAAGTTCCTTCCGCGGCGCGGAAATCGTTTTGATCATCAAATCCAAAATTTTAAGCCGAGCTTCTTTCGCGTCTTGAAGCGCCGTCTTCAAAATTTCAGCGGTGACCCCGCCGATTTTAATATCCATCTGAATCGAGGTGATTCCTTTTTGTGTCCCGGCGACTTTAAAATCCATATCGCCTAAGTGGTCTTCGATCCCGGCAATGTCGGTCAAAACGCGCCATTTATTTTCTTCTTTCACCAGCCCCATGGCAATTCCGCTCACGGGCGCTTTGATGGGAACCCCAGCATCCATGAGCGCGAGAGTCGCGCTGCAAACCGTTGCCATGGAACTCGAACCGTTCGATTCCAAAATATCGGAAACGACTCGAACAACATAGGGAAACTCTTCCTCATTAGGCATCACGGCGTAAATCGCGCGCTCGGCGAGCGCTCCGTGCCCGATCTCGCGGCGCCCCGGCCCGCGATTCGGCTTCACTTCCCCGACACTAAATGGCGGAAAATTATAATGAAGCATAAAGCGCTTAAACTGTTCTCCTTCCAGCGCGTCGATTTTCTGCTCATCACGTCCTGAACCGAGTGTCGTGACCGCAAGACTTTGAGTTTCACCGCGAGTAAATAGCGCTGAACCATGCGTCCTCGGAAGCAGACCTACTTCACACGTAATGGTTCGAATATCTTTAAATCCCCGCCCGTCAGGACGTTCGCCTTTATCGATGATAAGCGTCCGGACCTCATTTTGTTCGTAATCATGAAAAACGGTTTCAATGACTCTTTCATTGAAATCCGGGCTGGCTGCGTCAAAAAGGCCGAGAACTTCTTGATACAGCTCCTCACGCTTCGCGATTCGTTCTTCCTTCATTTTCAGCCGGAAAATGGGGAGGAAACGATTTTTAACGTGAGCTTTAACTTTTTTTTGTATTTCCTCAGGGATTAATTTCGGCTCGGGCTTTCTTTTTTGCCTTCCGCATTTTTTAACCAACTCCCGCTGAAGCGCGGTCAATGCTTTCACTTGCTCATGGCCGAATTGGATCGCTTGATTCATCGCTTCTTCCGGCAATTCGGAAGCTCCGCCTTCGATCATGACAATATTTTCATCCGTCGCGGCCAAAACCAAATCCAAAGCACTTTCTTCAAGCTGGGCATAGGTCGGATTCGCGACGAATTTGCCGCCGATCGAGCCAACGCGGACGGCGCCGATGGGAATTTCAAATGGAATCTGAGAAATCATGAGCGCTGTGGAAGCGCCGATGATCGAAAGCACATCCGGATTGGTTTCTCCGTCGACGGAGAGCACGGTCGACATGATCTGAACTTCATGATAATAATGTTCGGGGAAAAGCGGCCTTAACGGACGGTCGATCAAGCGCGAGGTTAAAATTTCTTTTTCGCTCGGACGCCCTTCCCGTTTAAAAAAACCGCCCGGAATTTTGCCTGCCGCGTACGTTTTTTCGCGATAATCAACGGTGAGCGGAAAAAAATCTTGATCTTCTTTTAATTCCTTTGCTTCAACGGCGGTCGTGAGCACAACCGTCCCGCCATATTGAACCATCACCGCTCCGTCCGATTGTTTGGCCATTCGGCCTGTTTCAATGATTAATTCCCCTGAACCCATTTTGGTGCTTACTCTGGTGATCATAATTTATTCTAGTCCCTTTCTCTTTTCCTTTAGTCTCTATTTTCTCAAATCTAACTGCCCGATTAATTTTTTATAACTCTCCGGATTTTCCGATTCTAAATAGGCGAGAAGTTTTTTACGTTTCTCGACCATTCGGATCAGTCCTCTCCGGGAATGATGGTCCTTCTTATGGGCCTTAAAGTGCTCTGTCAACTCATTAATGCGTGAAGTTAAAAGTGCGACTTGCACCTCACAGGAACCCGTGTCGGTTTTGCTGTGCTGATATTTCTTAATGGTTGCTATTTTATTTTCCTGACTGCTTGACATGCTTCCTCCTTATACCAATTGATTTGAAAACCATTTTTTTGCGCTCTCGATATCCCGCTCGATCTGGCCTCGAAGCGCCTCTGGGCCTGAAAAGGACCGCTCGGATCTGAGCCTTTCTCCGACAGTCACCTCAACTGTTTTATCCGTCAACGGATGATCCGCGGCCATCCCTAAAATATGCACTTCCGGAACCGGCCGCTCATTCCCGCCAAAAGTCGGCCGCCGTCCATAATTTAACACTGCTTTCAGCCGCTCGCCAACACCGTTATCTTCAAGTTTTACCGAACCGTCTTGATGGGTCACGAGCCGGCAATTCCAAACTCTGAGCCATGCCGCATAAACACCCTCAGGCGGCATCACTTCACTCTGAGGATCCAGATTGGCCGTCGGAAAACCCAAATTCCGTCCGCGGCCGGCGCCTGAAACCACCGTACCAAAAAATGAGTAAGGCCGGCCTAAAAATTGAGCGGCCTGAGTGAGTTTCCCCTCCCGAACCAAAGAACGAATCAAACTGCTGGAAACCACTTGGCCGTCCACTTCAAAAGGCGGCGCTTCCGAAAATTTAAAATGATACTTTTCAGACAGCTTGCGCATCAGAGCACTGTCGCCTGAGCGGGCATGGCCAAATTTGGCGTTAAAACCCAAACAAATTTCTTGGGCTCCTAAGGTTTCAAGCAATACCTGACGGACAAAATCTTCCGGCTCTTCCAAAGAAAAAGCCGGCGTGAAATCAACCAAGAAGCATAAATCTAAACATGCTTGTTTTAAAAGAACTAACTTGTGAAGGGGCGACGTTAAAATCGGCGGATCGTCCTTCCGGTGCAGAACCCGCTGCGGATGTTCCCGAAACGTAAACCCCCGCGCGGCTCCGCTTATTTTTTTTGCCCGTTCTGAAATCGTGCTTAAAATTTTTAAATGCCCGAGATGGACACCGTCAAAATTGCCGAGCGCGACCACCAAATTGGGGTATTTCTTTTTTTGAAACGATCTAAGATCGCTGACAATTTCCATTAACCGACCGAGGCAGCAACCGGGCCCCGGATAAACGAAATAAGCTTTTCAGAATCCATTTTCTTAAGGTCTTCGACCGTCACGGCGTCGTTCAGCGTAAAGGAACCGCTCCGAACACGCCTGAGCTGAGTCAAAACCGCGAATGAACCAAGCATTTCTCCCAAATCATTCACCAGCGTTCTCAAATAAGTTCCTTTTGAAACACTCGCAAAAAATCGAACTTCCGGCAAATTCATTTCCTCAATTCGAAATTCATAAACACTCACCGTCCGTGTCGGCCGCTCCACGGTCTTCCCCGCCCGCGCTAATTGATACAAGCGGACTCCTTGATGTTTGAGAGCGGAAACCATCGGCGGAGTCTGCTCCAAAACGCCTGTGAATTTTTTAAAAGCCTCTTTAACGCCTGATTCTGAAACGTGGCGCCAGTCTTTTTCTCCAATGACAACGCCGGATACATCATGGCTGTCGGTTTTAACTCCCAACCGAAGGGTTCCGTAATAATCCTTATCACAGGAAGAAAGCTCCTTTGATTTTTTTGTCGCCGCCCCCAAAAGCACGACCATAACGCCTGTTGCCAACGGATCTAAGGTGCCGGCATGGCCCACTTTTTTGATCCGGAACCGGCTTCTGATAAAAGCGCAAACATCGTGCGATGTCCAGTCCTGTTCTTTGTCTACGACCAAAATTCCGTCACGCGATGATGCGGTCATCATATAAAAAATTAAATGTTTACCGTTTTGTGGAAGCCAGATTAATTTGTTCTAGAATTTTTTTTGTCGCTTCCTCTAACGTGCCTTGAATGGTGCAGCCCGCCGCTTTCTTATGCCCGCCGCCGCCGAAATGAACCGCAATCTGGGCCACATCGTTATCCCCTTTGGAACGAAACGAAACCCGGATCTGCCCGCCCTGGACGCCGTCCATTTCGCTCATAAAAAAGGCAAACTGAACTTCTTTGATATATTTCAAGAAATCAATAAACCCTTCGGTATCTTCGTAAGTGGCGCCCGTCCGCTTCAGATCATTTCGAGTCAGCCCCACCCACGCAATTTTTCCGTCAGAACTCGTTTTCACTTTACCGAGAAGCAGGCTGTACAGCTGAATTTTTTCAAGTGAATAAGTGGCATATAAAGCATCGTTAATTTTTTCGATATCGATCCCCGTTTGGATGAGATCGGATGCCATCTGGTGAGATTTAACGGTCGTATTGCTGTATTTAAAAGAGCCTGTATCCGTGGTGATCGCAACGTATAACGCGGTCGCTTCTTCCCGGTTCAGTTTCAATTTGAAATGTTTGAAAATGTTATAAACAACTTCACCTGCCGCGCAAGCAGACGGTTCGATTAAATTATAATGGCCGAAACGAAGGTTGCTGACGTGGTGGTCAATATTGAAAATTTCTGTCTTGGGATTCAAAAGGGTTCTGACCGTTCCGACCCGCTCCAACGTCGGGCAATCCGCTACCACGAGTGCGTCAAATTTCCGGCCGGCCGGGACATCCTTCACTTGATTCCAACGCTTGCTTGGAAGACAGGCTAATCGCTCCGGAAAAGGATCTTCGCACGCGATCAACGTCTTTTTGCCCAGCCTCCGAAGAAGCGACTCCAAAGCTAAAATGGATCCGATCGCATCGCCTTCGGGGTTGACATGAGAAGCCAAAAGAAAATTATCCTTTTTCACGAGCGCGCGGCAAAGCGAGATGAGCGAATCTGATTTTGATTTTTGATTCATCGGTTTATTCTTCTTGGTGAATTTTTCTAATAATTCCATCGATTTTTAATCCCTCGTCTAGTGTAGAATCTAATTCAAATGAAAGATGCGGCGTAAAACGCAATTTAAGCGCCTGTCCAAGATCGCGTTGAAGATACCCGCGCGCCTGATCTAATCCTTTCTGAGTCTCCTCTTTTTTTTCCTCATCGCCAAGAACGGTATAAAAAACCCGCGCGTATTTCAGATCGTCACTGACTTTGACTTCAGTAACCGTGACAAAACCGATTCGCGGGTCTCTCAATCCCCTGAGTAAAACTGCGGCTAATTCATGCTTAATTAAAGTGCCGACTCGCTCGGCGCGTTTGCCCTGCATGTTAAAAAAATTCCAGCTTGTGTTTCATTAAATCCATACCGTGCTGCTCACCGACAAAATGAACGACCTGACTCAAAATTTGATTCGCTCGTTTCGATTCGCCGGCCACCGCGGCGACGGCTAACGTACTCGCTTGCCAAAGGTCCATTCCGTCAATTTCGGCCACCGACACGTTAAACCGCCTGCGAATCCGATCGGTCAAACTCTTAAGCAACATGCGTTTTTCTTTCAGCGATTGAGGATCAAAAAAACGCAATTCTAACTGAAGTGTGCCAATCACCATTACACAAGTTTGCCGGCAACTTTTTCAAGCCGGTACGATTCCAAAAAGTCGCCTTCTTTTAACTCGGCAAAGCCTTCCACCACGACGCCGCAATCGTATCCTTCCTGCACTTCACGGACATCATCTTTGAAACGTTTCAGGGACGCGAGCTTTCCGGTATGGACGACAATATTATTGCGAATGACGCGGATGCTGTGATTTCGGGCCAGTTTTCCTTTTTTAACGATGGCGCCTCCGATCGCTCCGACTTTTGAAGACCGAAACACTTGACGGACTTCAGTCCGGCCTTCCACCACCTCTTTAATCGTGGGTTCCAAAAGCCCTTCCATCGCTTTGCGCACATCTTCCAGCGCTTCATAAATAATATTATAAAACCGGACATCTACGCCTTCGCGTTCCGCTAAAGCTTGAGCGCCCTCATCTGATTTCACGTGAAAACCAAGGACGATGGCGTCGGAAGCCGCCGCCAACATAATGTCAGATTCATTAATTCCGCCTACCGCGCCGTGAATGACGCGAATCTTGATCATCTCCGAAGACGTTTGCTCCAGTGATTGCGCCAAGGCTTCGACGGAACCCTGAACGTCCGCTTTGATAATTAACTTTAATTCTTTGACGCGCCCTTCCTTCATTTGGCTGTAGAGCTCTTCCAATGAAAGATGCTTCGGATGAAAACCTTTGATCGCCCGTTCGCGAAGCTCAAGGGTTTTTTTTTCGGTGATTTATCGCGCGATTTTTTCATCATTGACTACCGTAAAAACTTCACCGGCTTCGGGAGTTCCGGAAAGCCCCAATACTTCTACCGCATAGGACGGCGCGGCTTCTTTCACTGATTTTCCCCGGTCATTTCGAAGGGCCCTGACCCTTCCGTAATAAGGGCCCACAACGACAAGATCGCCCACTTTAAGGGTCCCATTTTGAACGAGAACGGTTGCTACGGTTCCTTGCCCTTTTGTCAGCTTTGCTTCGATGATGGTGCCCTGAGCCGTGCGCGCCGGATTGGCTTTGAGCTCCAAGACTTCAGCTTCCAACAGCAGCATTTCAAGCAGCTGATCGATGCCGTCTCCAGTTTTTGCGGAAACTTTAACGCATATGGTTTTACCGCCCCATTCCTCCGGAACTAAATTGATCTTCTGAAGGCCGCCCATGACGCGATTAGGGTCCGCAGTGGGAAGATCGTTTTTATTGATGGCCACGACGATCGGACAGCCTGCCGCTCGCGCATGGTCAATCGCTTCAAGCGTCTGAGGCATGACACCGTCATCCGCGGCAACCACAAGCACCACGACATCCGTGACATTGGCTCCGCGGGCTCTCATCGCCGTGAACGCCTCGTGGCCCGGCGTATCCAAAAAAGTGACATGGCCTTTTCCGGGAATTTCAACTCCGTAAGCGCCGATATGCTGCGTAATTTGACCCGCTTCTTTGTCCGCCACGTTGGATTTACGAATCGCGTCCAGAAGCGAGGTTTTTCCGTGATCGACATGTCCCAT
>CAZPKZ010000005.1:0-23347 GCA_964587285.1 uncultured bacterium
ATGACGGAATAGACGAATTGACCACCACAAACAAATCACTTTTGGTTGAAATTCGTCGCCGGAAGCAAAAAACAATCCCTCTGATGCCGAAAGTTTATGGTTTCAAAAAAGCAAAACTTAAGGATTTAAAAGGCGGAAATCCGAGCGTCAATCGAAAAATCGCGCTTCAAATTTTGGAAGGTAGAGATGTTGGCCCAAAACGCGACGCTGTCTTATTAAATGCGGGTGCGGTCTTATATGCCAGCGGCCGTGCAAAAAGCTTAAAAGAGGGAATCAAATTAGCGCGCCTATCGATTAAGTCCAAAAAAGCCATCCGCGCATTGAAACAACTCATTGGATTCAGCCATGATGTTAGATGACATTTTAAAACATAAGCGGAAAGAAATTGAAGGATTGAAACGCCTTATGCCGCTTTCTAAAATATGTGAACTAGCGGCGAAGGATAAAAAAGAGCGGCGCTCACTTAAAACTGCATTATCCGTCAACAAAAAAATTCATCTCATCTGTGAACTTAAGAAAGCGTCTCCCTCGGAAGGGACCATTCGCGAAGAGTTTGAACCCAAAATATTAGCTCAGGCATTTGAGACCGCCGGCGCTAGCGCGATTTCCGTGGTAACCGAAGAGCGCTATTTCAAGGGGAACCCAAAAATACTTGAACAAATTAGGCCGCTGACGAGCGTTCCACTTCTCAGGAAGGATTTTATTATTGATCCTTACCAAATTTACGAAACAGCTTTGTTGGGCGCAGATGCTTTTTTAATCATCGCCATGCTTGTTTCAGAAACCGAATTAAAGCAAATGCTTTCAATTGCCCAAAAGTTGCGCCTGGACGTACTAGTAGAAGTCCATACGCGCCAAGAGCTCGACCTAGCACTCAGGGCAGGAAGCCAGACGATCGGAATTAATAATCGGGACTTGAAAACGCTTGAGATCGACCGTTCAATTTCAAAACATTTAATCCCTTTGATCCCAAAGGGCGTCATTGCAATCGTCGAGAGCGGGATCGAAAGCCGCGAAGACATTGCTCGCTACCAAACCATGGGAGTGCGGTGTTTTCTAATCGGAACAACCTTAATGAAAGCGGCAAACATAAATCAAAAAATTCTGGAACTAACGGGGCAAACGTCTGGAGCGAGATAATGGCTAAGGTTAAAATTTGTGGTAACACAAATATACAAGATGCAATACGCGCAAAGGAGCTGGGCGTTGATTTTCTCGGCTTTATTTTTTGTGAGAGCAAACGAAAAATTTCAACTGCCCAGGCCAGAGAGATTATGACCGCGGTGGGCCCATTCGACAGCTTCGTCGGTGTATTCGCGAACCAGCCAAAAGAGGAGGCGGAGCGCATCGCAAAGGAATTGGACCTGAAATGGCTTCAATTTCACGGCGATGAAACTTCAAGATATTGCCAGTATTTCACACAGCGGCGGTTTCAGGTGATCAAAACATTTCGAATTAAGGACGTCATGAGCTTAAAGAGAATCGAGGAATATGATGTTGCGGCGTTTCTTTTCGACACTTATTCACGGGACGAACTGGGCGGGACCGGTCATGCGTTTAATTGGTCGATGATTGAAGACAAACCCTACGTGCATGAAAAACTATTTCTCTCCGGTGGCCTTACGATCCACAACCTTGAAACAGCTCTCAGACAGGTCAAACCTTACGCGATCGATGTGGCGAGCGGCGTAGAAAAAAGTCCAGGCATCAAAGATTACGCACTCCTCGAACAGTTCATCGCCATCGCAAAAGGAAAAAAACGCAGCGGAGTCACCCGTTAATATGCCGGCCACTGAATTCCTAGATAAAATCGCAAGCCGAATCAACCAAATTGACAGAAAGAGCCTCGAAGGATATGTCCTCGAACTTGGTCGTGAAACGAAATTTTTGGCCGCTCTCCTCGACCAAGTGCCGGAAGGCATCATGGTTCTAACACCAACGAAAGAGATTTTATTTTTAAACCGTCGTATCGTTCAACTTTTTAATATACCCGAAGCGGCTATCAGAAAAGGGGGGTTTGAACAGAGCATTCCGGATTCATCTTTCTCAGAATTATTATCTAGCGCCATTGCTCGCAAGCAAGAGCTGTTCCATAAAGAATTTGAGGTGCTTTTGCCAAGGCCCATGATTTTGCGGGTCAATCTCACCTATGAAAAAAAACAAAAGCCTGAGCTCGTTCTTTTATCGGTGGCGAACGTCACCCAAAATGAAATGAATATTCGCGAAAAATTTAAGCTGGAAAACTGGGAATCGATGATGGGCCTTGCGGCAGGTATTGCTCACGAAATCGGAAATCCACTTAATTCATTAACGATCCATCTTAAACTGCTCGCCAAAGCTCTCCAAAAATTACCTCGGCAAGATCAGAAAAAAGTCCAAGATTCTTTGCGCGCCATGGAAGATGAAACACAGCGCCTTGATCAGATTGTACGGAATTTTTTAAAAGCCACCCGGCGTAAACCGCTCCAATTTGAGAAAACGCAAATTAACGACCTTCTTCAAAAAACGGTTTCGTTCCTCCGGCCGGAATTAAAAGCGGCCAAAATCCGCGTCATTGAAGAAGTGGACAAAAACATGCCGGTTTTTCTTTTAGACCCGGAGCGAATTCACCAGGTCTTTCTGAATATCATAAAAAATGCCGTTCATGCGATGCCGAAGGGGGGAACGCTTCGAATTCAAACCGAGACAAAAGATAAGCTTTGCATCATTCATTTTCAAGATTCGGGTATCGGTATATCGGAAGACAAGATCGACAAAATATTTGACGCCTACTACACGACCAAAGAAGAGGGAAGCGGGCTTGGGCTCATGATTGTTTACCAAATCATTCGTGAGCACGGCGGACGCATTGAAGTCTCAAGCAAGCCAAACAAAGGAACGACATTTAGCGCAATTCTTCCCATTCGAACGGAACGATTAGGTTTGCCGGAACCGGCAAAGATACGAATATGAATCTAAATTCGACGATTCTAGTTGTGGATGATGAAAAAAACACGCGCGAGGGCCTCAGGCAATTTCTGAGAGGCCTTGATTACGACGTTCTACTAGCCGAAAACGGAAAGGAGGCGCTTTCAATCATTAAAAAGGAGCGGCCGGACCTTGTTCTTTCAGATCTGAAAATGCCGGAGATGAATGGAATTGATCTACTCCATGAAATGAAGCGCCTGACACCGGATACGGCTGTCATTATGTTGACCGCCTACGGAACTGTTGAAAACGCGGTGCAGGCCATGAAAGCAGGAGCATATTACTATCTAACTAAACCGATCAATTTTGATGAATTAGAACTGGTCCTCAAGAAAGCCCTCACACAAAAAGCCCTTGAGCACGAAAATCTGAGTTTACGAGAGGAATTGCTCAGGGAACGCCACGAAAGCGGAAAAATTATCGGAGAATCATCCGCGATTAAAAAACTAATTGTTCTTGCCAAGCAGATTGCGCAATCTGACTCCGCGGTTTTGATTCAAGGCGAAAGCGGAACCGGAAAGGAACTTTTCGCCCATTTAATCCACGCCGAAAGCAAGCGGGCCGCTCAACCCTTTGTCACAGTCCATATCGCGGCTTTGACCGAGACACTGCTTGCTAGTGAACTCTTTGGGCATGAGCGCGGCGCGTTTACGGGCGCGACGGAACGCAGAATCGGCCGTTTTGAGCGCGCTCACGGAGGCACCTTATTTTTAGATGAGGTTAGCGACATTCCCGAATTGATGCAAACCAAATTGCTCAGAGTACTGCAGTCAGGAGAATTTGAGCGCGTCGGAGGAACAAAAATTATTAAAACCGATGTGCGCTTGATTTGTGCGACGAACAAAAATCTTAAGGCTGAGGTGGAAAAAGGGAAATTCCGTGATGATTTATTTTATCGAATCAATGTCATCTTGCTTGAAATTCCGCCCTTGAGAGAACGGCCTTCGGATATTCCTCCGCTTGTGAATCACTATTTGAAATACTTTGCCGACAGGAATAGGAAATCCATTCGCAAAATCGCACCTGAGGCTCTTCAACTTCTTACTCAGTATGATTGGCCGGGCAACGTCCGCGAACTTAAAAATATCATGGAGCGCGTGGTCGTACTATCTAATTCTAGTGTGATTGAGGCTAAACAGCTGCCGGAGGATATCAGGCGCGGCAAAAAAATATCTGTAGAAAAACATAACGGCACTGGAATGAGGCAGGGCCATACGCTACAGGCCATGGAAAGCGAGATGATCCAGAAAACACTTGTTGAAACCAGCCACAACAAAAGCTTAGCGGCTAAAAAACTGGGAATATCCCGTCGGACCCTTTACCGTAAAATGGCGGAATACAAAATCGATGAGTAATTTTGACACGGTTCATTTCATCGGCACGGCAATGGTCCATCCGGGACATACATTTATTGTTGTAACCATATGATAATAAAAGAGTTATAAATTTAACCTATTTCTGGTATCTGGCATATATTTTGGTGAGTATACGGTCAAAGGGTCTTTATTAGATCCTAAAAGGAGGAATTAAATCCAATGGGAAAAGTTTTAGGAATCGATCTCGGAACTACAAATTCATGCATGGCGATCATGGAGGGCGGTGAACCCAAAGTGATTCCGAATCAAGAAGGAAACCGGACAACTCCTTCGGTCGTCGGATTTTCAAAAACAGGCGAACGCCTCGTCGGACAAGCCGGAAAAAGGCAAGCCATTACAAATCCTGAGCGGACCATTTTTAGCGCAAAGCGCTTTATCGGTAGGCGATTCGGCGAAGTTCAAAATGAGATCAAATTAGTTCCGTTTAAAGTCAAGGAAGGGAAAAACGGCGATGCGGCAATTTCAGTTGATGGACGCGATTATACTCCGCCAGAAATATCCGCCATGGTCCTTCAAAAACTCAAAGCTGATGCGGAGGCATTTTTAGGGGAATCCATTAAACAAGCGGTCATTACGGTTCCGGCTTACTTCAACGACTCGCAAAGACAAGCCACGAAGGACGCAGGGCAAATTGCAGGCCTTGAAGTCCTTCGAATTATTAACGAACCGACCGCAGCTTCGCTGGCTTATGGGTTAGATAAGAAAAAAGATGAAAGAATCGCTGTTTATGACCTCGGTGGCGGCACATTTGATATTTCGATTCTTGAAATTGGCGAAGGAGTTTTTGAGGTCAAAGCCACGAACGGTGATACGCACCTAGGCGGTGATGATTTTGATCAAAGAATTATGGAATGGCTCGTTGGCGAATTTAAAAAATCAGAAGGCATTGATTTAAGCAAGGACCGAATGGCCCTGCAACGATTGAGAGAAGCTGCTGAAAAAGCAAAGTGTGAGCTCTCAAGTGCCGAAACGACCGAAATTAATCTGCCCTTCATTACTGCGGATGCGAATGGCCCAAAACATCTCGTCACGACGCTGACTCGTGCAAAACTTGAACAATTGGTTCATGACTTAATCGAGCGTACCATCGCTCCATGCAAACAATGCCTCAAGGATACCGGCGTTGATGCGAGTCAAATTGACGAGGTGATTTTGGTCGGCGGACAGACTCGAATGCCGGCGGTGCAGGAGACCGTACGCAAGCTTTTTAGCAAGGAGCCGCACAAGGGCGTCAATCCCGATGAAGTGGTAGCCGTTGGGGCAGCCATTCAAGGAGGGGTGCTGGCAGGAGAAGTTCGTGATATTTTACTTTTGGATGTGACGCCGCTTTCTCTTGGCATCGAGACGTTGGGCGGAATCATGACCAAACTCATTGAACGCAATACGACTATTCCGACCCGCAAATCCGAGATTTTCTCAACCGCGGCGGATAACCAAACTGCGGTCACGGTCAAAGTTTTACAAGGTGAACGCCAAATGGCGGCGGACAACCGCGTGCTCGGGCTATTCAATTTGGAAGGCATTCCGGCGGCTCCTCGTGGAGTCCCACAAATTGAGGTGACCTTCGATATTGACGCAAATGGCATTGTCCACGTTTCGGCTAAAGATTTAGGGACAGGAAAGGAACAAAAAATTCGAATTGAATCTTCATCCGGCCTGTCAAAAACGGATGTTGAAAAATTAGTGAGAGAAGCCGAATCACATGCTGAAGACGATAAAAAGAAGCAAGAACTGGTGCAAGCAAGAAACAATCTGGATAACCTGGTGTATCAAATTGAGAAAAATGTCAAAGAATACGGAGATAAGGTCTCATCGAGTGAAAAAGAACGTGTAGAAGAAGCTCTAAAAGTGGCAAAAGAAGCGCTCAAATCGAATGAGGTTGAGACCTTGAAACAGGCGACTGACAAATTGACCGCCGCCTCGCACGCCATTGCGCAAAAAATGTATGAAGCGACCGCGAAGCAAAAAACGAGCGCTTCGACAAAGCCTGCTTCTGAGCCATCAGATAGCGACAAACCGACGGCGGGGGATAAACCGAATGTTGTGGATGCCGACTATGAAGTCGTCGATGGCGACGAAGAGGAAAAAGGAAAGAAATAACGATTGATTTTCCCTGCTCAGATAGCCAGACGCACTGGCGCCGTCGCGCTCAGTGTATTAATTTGTTTAATCTGTGCAAGTAGTAGAGCGGAGGATCTTACAGATTCAGCCTCAGAACTAATCTCTCCGGCCATAGAGAGCCTTGAACGTCCAAGCGGCACCTATCAAGCTGGAGAGATAATCCGCTATCAAATTAAAGTGTCGTACCCCTCATCGGTTGAGGAAATTCGAATGAGCCCGCCGGATTTGAGTTTGGAAAATTTAGATTTGATTGCCGTCAATCAAGAAACCAT
The DNA here is from genome assembly GCA_964587285.1 of uncultured bacterium. Taxonomy (GTDB): domain Bacteria; phylum Omnitrophota; class Omnitrophia; order Omnitrophales; family Danuiimicrobiaceae; genus 01-FULL-45-10b. The sequence goes on from CAZPKZ010000005.1 coordinate 6,737, forward strand.
CTCGGGTTTGGGCGAAAGCGGTCCGGCCGTTCAACTTTTAACCTTTAATTTTAAAGCTTCAAATCCAGGGCATGCCCAAATTAAGCGATTTTTGCTCAAATGGATTCGGGGGGACGGAACGTCCACCAATGAATTAAGCGTTCCGCCGTTGGAGCTTAACATTACGCATTCGCCGAATCGATGGCTTTTCGCTGCTTTAGCGAGCATCACAGTCGGAGTAGGCGGCATTGGTTTTTTATTCTGGTTTTTCAAAATAAGAAAAAAACCCATTCAGCCGAGTAACGGGGTTCAATCTCTTGAATCGTTATTTTTGGGACAATTTCTGAACGCCCTAGAAAAGTGGCGAGCCAATCTCCGGCATGAGGAATTTTTAAGTGAATTATCCTGTCTCTTTAAGCGCTATACAGCCCAAAAATTAGATTGGAATCCATCCGGGGACGATTATAATGCTCTTCAAAAAAAAGCGGAGCAAAAGTGGACGAAGAAGGATGCGCTAGAACTCATTGAACTATTTCGCACGCTTGAATATGAACAATTTTCTGGAAGTCAAAGAGTGCCTGATCATCTCGAAAAACTTTATCAAAATTTGTGCCATTTTATTGAACGTAAAATCATCATATAACAATCGGAGGAATCATGGAAGCAACCGTGAAACAAGTAGGCGATAAGGTCAAGGCAGCGCAGGAAAAGATCGAACATTTGTTTCGGGAGATCGGAAAAGTCATCGTAGGCCAGCGCTACCTGGTGGAACGGCTGCTGATCGGCCTTTTAGCGGATGGCCACGTCCTATTGGAAGGCGTGCCGGGGCTCGCCAAAACAATGTCTGTGAGGACGCTTGCGCGTGCGATTGACGCCAAGTTTCAGCGCATCCAATTTACTCCTGATCTCCTGCCTGCAGATTTGATCGGCACACTCGTCTACAGCCCAAAAGACGGCGCATTCACGACAAAAAAAGGGCCTATTTTTGCCAATATTATCCTGGCCGATGAAATCAATCGCGCCCCCTCTAAAGTACAAAGCGCGCTGCTGGAAGCCATGCAGGAACATCAAGTGACGGTCGGGGAGTCCACTTTCCCGTTACCGGAACCCTTTATGGTTCTCGCCACTCAGAACCCAATCGAACAGGAGGGAACCTACCCTTTGCCTGAAGCGCAAGTAGACCGCTTTATGTTGAAACTGATTGTCACTTACCCGAACAAAAAAGAAGAAAAGGAAATTCTGGAGCGAATGTCTACCGGCGAGAAAATTGAGATTGAACCGGTGCTGGATCCGAAGACCATCTTTGAGCTCAGAAAAATTTCGAGTCAAATTTATATCGATGAAAAAGTGAAGGATTACATTCTCGATATTGTTTTTGCCACCCGGTACCCCGATCAATATAAGCTCGATCAACTTAAGCCTTTAATTGCCTACGGAGCATCGCCCCGCGCGAGTATTATGCTTACAACAGCGGCCAAGGCGCATGCTTTTCTACGAGGACGCGGCTATGCCACTCCGGAAGACGTTAAGCAGATCGGGCTCGACGTTTTGCGGCACCGTGTCTTGGTTACGTATGAGGCGGAAGCTGAAGAAGTCACTCCTGAAAAAATCATTACGCAGATTTTTGACCAGATCGAAGTTCCCTAAGACATCGAATGATCCCAAAAGAAATTTTAAATCAGGTCAAACACATTGAAATCCGGGCAACCCGCCTCGTCAATGATTTGTTTGGCGGGGAGTATGAATCCGTATTTAAAGGAAGGGGGATGGAATTCTCTGAAGTGAGGGAATACGTCCCGGGCGATGACATTCGCACGATCGATTGGAACGTCACGGCGAGATCCCAGCATCCTTTCGTCAAGAAATTCGTCGAGGAAAGAGAGCTGACGGTTGTGTTTGTGGTGGACGGATCTAAGTCACTCCAATTTGGATCCGCCGAAAAAACAAAAGCAACGGTTGCCGCGGAAATAGCGGGCCTGCTTGCTTTTTCAGCCGTGAAAAATAACGACAAAGTAGGCCTTTTGATTCATACGGACCAGATCGAAAAATTTGTCCCCCCCAAAAAAGGAAAAAGCCACGTCTTGCGCGTCGTCCGGGAAATTCTTTACTTTAAGCCATTGGCAAAAAAAACAAATTTGAAAGCGGCGCTCGAGCACTTGTACCGTATTTTGACACGCAGCGCTGTTATTTTCGTGATTTCAGACTTTACGGATTCGGGCTACGAGAAAGCGCTTAAAATCCTGCATCAAAAACACGATCTAATCGCCATCCAAATTACAGATGAACGGGAAGAAACTCTGCCGGACTGCGGCTGGATGGAACTTCAAGACGCCGAAACGGGTGAACTGGCTCTGGTCAATACAAGTGACCGCAAATTCCGCGAATCGTATTTCAAGACCGCAGAGCGGCGCCAGGAACAACTTGACCTTTTGTTTAAACTCACCGGCATTGACGCCATTAAAATTGTCCCCGGCATTTCTTATATTGACCCGCTCATTAAATTCTTTCTCCTCCGTGAACGCCGCAAACGATGAAAGCTTCGCTTTTACGAATCGGGGTCATGTTCAGCTTTTTGATGATGAATGGGAGCCAAGCCTCTTTTGCCGACGACCTTTCGGCTAAAGTCGAAGTGGACCGGGCATTTGCGACCATCGGCGACCGCATCAATTTCCGCATCACGGTCACTCATCAACCTGAGATTTCCATCCTGGAAATCGACGCTGCCGATGTATTGAGAGATTTCGAAATCAAGGAATCCACACCATTTTCACACAAAGAGAAAGGAATGGTTTCCGAAGGCAAAAATTTCGTCCTCGTCAATTACACGTTGGGTGAGTATGTCATTCGGCCTATGACAATCCAGTACCGCACGAAGGAAGGTGAGCTAAAAAAGCTAAGTACAAATAGCCTTTACATTACGATCCAAAGCATCGACAAAAATAAAGCCGAGGATAGCGATATTCGGGGAGTCAAGGGAGTCCGCAAGCTTGAAAAGCGGTTCTGGTTATGGATACTGGCTATCATCTTGTTAACAACCGGTGCGAGCTTCTGGTATTTTTTCCGGCGCAAACAAATACCTCAAAACCAGCCATCTCCCGAAGAAGCGCTTTTACCTCATGAGGAAGCTTACCAGGCCTTGAACCGACTCCGAAATTCAGATCTGCTTCGCAAAGGGCAAGTTAAAGCTTATTTCTTCCAAATGTCTGAAATTCTACGGCGTTATTTTGAAAGGCGCTACCGCATCCGTGCTCTTGAATCAACGACTTACGAATTGACGAAGGACCTAAAAGATAAAGTCGCCTCTGACCATTTTAAATTGATTCAGGAGGTGCTTGCGTTCTGCGATCTCGTTAAGTTTGCCAAATATAATCCCGGACCGGCTGAAATATTAAGTCAAAATAATCAGTCAAAACTCATCATCGATGTCACGAAGGAAGAAATCACACCCTCGCCTCCGGAAACTGTCATTCGCTCGATATGATCCGATTTCACACACCTGAATTTTTTGTCCTTTTGCTGTTAATACCCGCTCTCTATTTCCTGGCTCGATTCAGAAAAAAAAGCGCCATTCGCTTTCCCTCGCTTGCGCTCATCCGTCAGTTTAATAATGGCCAAGGCAGTTTTTTGATGCGGTGGATTGTGCCCGCGATGCGTTATCTTGCCGTCACGCTTATCGTGATCGCCCTTGCGAGGCCGCAAGGCGTTGAAGCGGAACATGAGTTTGAAACAAAGGGGATCGATATTGTTCTTTCACTGGATATATCAGGGTCCATGCTGGCGGAAGACTTCAAACCCGTCAATCGCCTCGCTGTCGCAAAAGAAGAGGCCAAAAAATTCATTAAATCGAGAGAAAATGACCGGATAGGTCTGGTCGTATTCGCCAGAAAGGGTTATACGCAGTGCCCGCTCACGCTTGATTACGAAGTCTTGACACAGCTTTTGGATGAAATTGAAATCGGGCTCATTAAAGACGGCACTGCCATTGGTTTAGGAATTGGCACCGCTGTAAACCGTTTGCGGGAGACCCAAGCGAAGAGCAAGGTCATTATTCTGCTGACAGACGGTGAAAATAACGCCGGCAATGTAGATCCCATCACAGCGGCAGAGCTAGCTAAGAGCTTCGGAATTCGTATCTACACCATTTGTATTGGGCGGGGAGGGCTCGTTCCGTTTCCCGTCGAAGATCCCATTTTCGGAAAGCGCTATGTGCAGGCGGAAGTAAAAATTGACGAAAAAACATTAAAGCGCATTGCCGATATCACAGACGGTAGATTTTTCAAGGCCGGAGACCCCGAAGCCTTGGCACAAGCTTATAAACAAATCAATGAGCTTGAAAAATCCGAGGTGAAGGTTAAAGAGTATTCAAGTTACCATGAGTTTTACCATCTGTTTTTGATCCCAGGCGTGATTGTTTTATTATTGGAAGTTTTGTTAACCCACACCGTTTTTTTAAAACTTCCTTAAGGTATCCGATGCAATTTTATCATCCTGAATGGCTCAATGGTTTTTGGATCGTTTTACTCATCTTCATTTTTCTCTTGTGGGCAGGGAAGAGAAAGAAATCGCGGCTAGAAAAATTTGGCAAATGGCAAACGCTCAAATCCTTGATCGAATCTCATTCTGATGCGAAAGAACAATTGAAGAAAGCGCTTCTCTTGTGTGTCTTAAGCCTTTTGGTGATGACCCTGGCTCAGCCTCAGTGGGGTGAGGCGAAAAAGGAAATTCAGCGCAAAGGGGTCGATGTCATTTTTCTAGTGGATACGTCCTTAAGCATGCTTGCGGAAGATACGGCTCCCAGCCGAATTGGAAAAGCAAAACTTGAGATGAAGGCTGCCCTGAGGCAATCGAAAGGCGACCGAATCGGAATCGTCACATTCGCGGGCACGGGGTTTATTCAATCACCGTTGACGCTCGACTACGATGCCTTTCTTCTCTTTGCCAACTCGATTCAAGTCGGCTATATTCCTGACGCGGGAACCTCATTGAGCCAAGCGATGCGGACTGCGGTAAAGGCCGTCGCAAAGTCGAAACAAGAGAATGATGTCATTATCCTGCTCAGCGACGGAGAAGATTTGGAAGGCGACATGGAAGAGGCGATTAAAATAGCGAAAGAGGCCAAATCCCGCATTTATACGATCGGCATCGGAACTAAGGAAGGCGCGCCGATTCCTTTGCGTTCGGATCGAGGAAAAGTGAGTGGGTATAAAAAGGACCGATCCGGAGAAATCGTCATCACGAAGTTAAACGAACCTCTGCTCGCGCGAATCACAAAAGAAACGGGCGGTCTTTATTTCCAAGCGAGTGCGGGAGAACGAGAAATAGAATGGATTTACCAGCACATGCAAAACCTGGAAAAAGGAGAATTCAAACAGCGGCAAATCATTGAACGCGAAGACCGCTTTCAATTTTTCTTGCTTTTTGCGCTCATTTTATTATTCATTGAGGCTGTGATCACCGATACAAAAAGGACCGGCCATGCTTAAGCGAGCAACTGTTCAAATTTTAGTCTACGTTTTCATAGCGGTCCTAATCTCGGGATTCCTTGAAACCACATCCGGCTTGAATCAAAAGGGAAACAAGCTTTACGAGGAAAAAAGGTATACCTCCGCTCTCGAATCCTACCGGAAAGCGCAAATCAAAAATCCGGACGATGCGGCGATTCGTTACAATCTAGGGACGACCCTTTATCAAATGGACCAGTTTCAGGAAGCTGAAGCGCAACTCAAGCACGCTTTAGACAACGCAAAAACTAAGGATTTACAAGCGACCGCATGGTACAACTACGGCAATACGCAATATCGGCTTGGCCAATTTGACGCTGCTGCAGAAGCTTATCGAAAGGCGCTTGATCTGAACCCCAATGATAAAGATGCCAAATATAATTTAGAGATACTTCAAAAAAAGAAAAAAATATTCGATTTGAAACAAGACAAACGCGACGACGAGCAAAAAAACAATCCCCCGCCTCCCGAGCAACAAAAGCAGCAGCAAAAACAAGAGGGGGGAGGTTCACAACAAAAACAAGATCAAAACCAAGATCAATCAAAGGCCCAACAACAAAAACAAGATCAAAGCCAAGATGAGCAGGAAGATCAGCAAAAGGAACAGGATCAAAAGGAAAAAGCTCAGCAAGATCGCGAGAAAGATGAGCAAAAGCAGGACCAACAACAATCAGATCAAAAAGAAGCTGAAACCCAAAAAGGCGAAGGCGAGGAGGCCAAAAGCCAACCCATCACACCCCTCGAAGAGGAGCAAAATCAGGATGGGCCAAAACAGGAGGGCGAACCTCTCAAGCCTCTTCTCCAGGGCCAGATGTCTAAGGAAAACGCGCTTCGAATTTTGAACGCCCTAAGAGAATCAGAGCAAGATTTGCAAACCTTAAGACAGCCTCGCCGTCAGAGCGAGCACGAACCGTTAAAAGACTGGTAAGCACCGGAGGAATTTAAATGTTATATGAGAAAATAGACAACGATTTAAAAACGGCCATGAAAGAAAAAAATGAAGTAGTGACAGGCACATTAAGAATGCTCAAAGCGGCGGTTAAGAATAAAGAAATCGAAAAAAAAGCAAAAAACCTTTCGGAACCTGAAGTATTAGAAATGATCCAAAAACAGATCAAGCAGAGAAGAGATTCAATTGCGGACTTCGAGAAAGCGAACCGCCAAGACCTCGTTGAGAAAGAAAAGTCTGAAATTGCTGTTCTGGAAGGATACCTTCCTAAACAGCTGACGGACGACGAATTGAAAGCCATTATTCAAAAGTCTCTTCAAAGCGTTGGGGCCAAAACGAAAGCCGATACCGGCAAAGTCATGAAAGAAGTTATGCCTCAGATGGCAGGCCGAGCCGATGGGAAACGGGTAAGTCAAATTTTATCTCTGTTACTTCAATAGCCGATTATCTGGCCATATTATTATCTGTATTTACTTTACATAAGATACATTATAGGACATTAATAATCATCACGATGATTCCCCTCAAGCTACTTAAGGTAAACCTTCCTCGCAAAAACATCGCTCTTTAGCGAGCCGACACGGTCGACGAATAAAAGGCCGTTCAAATGGTCTACTTCATGCTGAATACATCTTGCTTCAATACCATCCGTATCGAGTTCGCAATCGTTTAGCTCCATATCCTGCCATCTCACCCGAACCCGCTCAGCGCGCCTCACATTCGCTGTATAATCAGGCAGGCTCATACAGCCTTCGCGGGATACATGTTCAACCTCAAGGCGGATAATCTCGGGGTTAATCAAAATCAGTGGTTTAGCGCCCCGAACCTTGAGCGAAACATCCACAATGGCAATTCGTTTTAAAACACCGATTTGAGGGGCTGCGATGCCAATTCCTCCGGGTTGACGGCGCATCGTGTCTATCAATCGCTTAATTATCTTTTCGATTTTAGCGTCGATCTTGTGAACCGGCTTTGAAATTTTCCTGAGGACGGGATCCGGAAACTGGCGGATACTTCGAGCGGACATAAATTAGAATTGCGACGACTCAACCGGATTGAATGAAATACTAAGTCCCAATTTCTTTTCTATCTGTCTAAATTTCTTCTTCAATAAAAAGTGAACTCCGCTCTTACGCGGAATATCGACTTCTAAGACTAAGGCATAGCTTGTTTTTGGCCCTCGACCGATGATCTTCGAGTTAAGATCGGTAATATTAAGGCCATGCGCCGCCAACACTTTAGATATTTGATAAACGATTCCCGCTTTGTCTTTTCCGAGAACCGATACGATCCATGGAATCGTGCCCGCTCGGTGTTTCTCGCCTCGAACTAATCGATGTTCGATTTCTTTTACGGAAATAACTAATCCCAGCGTTTTCTCCAATTTTTCAAGGCGTGGACGAAGTTTCCCGCGAAGGGGTTTCGTATCAAGCTCTGCCAAAAAAATCATGGCAAATTCCCCTTCTAAAATCGTCATACTGGCGTCTTCTAAGTTTCCGCCTGAGTCATAAAGCGCTCCGGTTAATGAAGCAATAATTCCCGGCCGGTCCTTCCCTGTCACTGTAATAACGAATATCATAAGTCACCTACTTTTGTTTATTTGCACCTTGATTTTTGATGTAATGATTCTTAACCCATTCAAGTGCTTGATCACAGGTTTTGATCTTATCTTCCAGCTGAAGCGAGTAGACTTCCTCTAAAATCTCGCGCATAATCGGCCCGGGCTCAATCCCTAAGCCGATTAAATCGTCCCCGTTGATGAGCCGCTTGGGTTTCAATTCCTCACGCTTGAATTCCGCTATTTTCTGTTTCAGAAATCGATAGAGCTCGAGTTTTCCATGGCTTGCCAAGCAATCAATCCGGTGCATTTCAAGTTCCACCGGAAAGTTATCTCTGGAAATGAGCTGTTTCAACTTGCCGATCCTCATTTCCTTGACGTTGGCAAATTTCATATGATTTTCCACGCAGGAAATAATATCAGCGATTTCCCGGTTCGAGAACTTCAGCCGTGTCAGCAATTTCTTTGAAATGTCAGCTCCTATGCCGGGATGATTATAAAAATGAATTCGGCCGCCTTCGTCTGAAAAGGTCGCAGGCTTGCCCACATCATGCAAGAGCGCTCCGAACGCCAAAGCAATGGAGGGGTGCTCAAGCTGATCCATGAGCATCTTGGTATGGATAAACACATCGCCTTCCGGGTGAAACTCGGGTGGCTGCTGGACTCCTTTCATCGTCTCGATTTCGGGTAAAATCTCGGCCAAAAGGCCGCTTTCAGACAAGAGCTCAAGGCCTCTTCCCGCGTTTGAACGGGTAAACATTTTCACCAACTCATCGCGAATGCGTTCTTGACTAACGGAATGAATGGTTTTGCGTAGCTGCTTAATTGCATTCCAAGTGTTCTCCTCTATTCGAAATCCCAGATTTGCGGCAAATCGAATCGCGCGCAATAGGCGTAAATGATCTTCCTCAAATCGGGCTAACGGATTCCCAATCGTGCGGATGACTTTCCGGCGGATATCGTTTTTACCGCCTACGTAATCAATCGTACGGCGCTTCATCGGATCATAAAAAAGCCCGTTGACCGTAAAATCGCGCCGCAGGGCATCCTGCTCAGGCGTCGTAAAGGAAACTTCGTCCGGATGGCGCCCGTCGCGGTAAGGCCCTTCCCTTCTGAAAGTGGCCACCTCAAAATGGCGGCCGTTCATCACAACGATGATCACCCCAAACTGCTTTCCCACCGGAATACTTTTAGAAAACAACTTCTCAATCTCATCCGGGCTTGCCGTTGTGGCGATATCATAATCCTTAGGCTTCACTTTCATCACCAAATCCCGCACGCAGCCTCCCGCAAAATAAGCGGTATAGCCCGCTTCAGTCAGCGATTTTACAATTTGAAGCGCAAATTTTCTCTGATCAGATACGGTTTTAGTCATGTTTTTTCCCAGAACTAACGAATGGCAAAGCGTTCAAATTGGTTAGCTGCCTCTTTCCACTCCACTTTTATATCGTCGACTCTTGCTCCGGAAGGCCCTTTTTTACACCATTCAATCAAGCGCTTTAAACTTGGCTCATCTCCTTCCGCGACGAGCTCGACCTTTCCGTTCGATAGGTTACGAACATAACCGCTGAGGCTGAGCGAACGCGCGATATCTGAAGCGCTTGAGCGAAAAAAAACGCCCTGGACAAACCCGGAAATAATGAGATGGATTTGTTTCTTCACAAACTCTTGAATTTCGGGATCACCAAAAAAGCCGGTAGCACGGACAATGCGGTCAAAACAATCAAGGGCCTCAAGCCGATCCATTCGTAAAGAGCTCCGCCCCAAAAGCTGGCCACCGCCTGTCCTAAATTAAACACACTCATCAAAATCGCAAAGAGCGACCCTTCCACACCGCTTCCGTGAGCCAGCCGAGCGGCGGCGGAAAAGAGGGGCAGTAAAATCATATATCCCAAAATACCCGATATCAAAGAAATAGAAAAGGCGCTGAGGTAGTTTCGGATTGCCAAAGCCAGCAAAATATTCAAAAAGCCGGTGCCGATCGCCCAGGTCAGCGCCGTACGGAGCGATGTTTGTTTAAACAAATTAAGAAAGACCACGCAGCCAATCACCGTTCCCACCCAAGTGACACTGCTTAACACTCCTAAAGAAATTTCATCAAAACCTAAATGCTCACGCATATAAAAGAAAAGCGGCGTTCCTACCGCTACGGAATTGGAAAGAATCAAAAGCAAGAGTAAAAACCATTTGAGCTCCCCATGCAAAATCCGGCGGACGCTGTCTAAGATGGGCGCTAAAATATTGCCAAATTTAATTTTAAGATGGCGGGGCCTTTCTCTGATTAACAAAACGGCACAGAACGAAATGAGCGGCAAAAGTGCCGTGATAAAAAAAATACTTTGCGGCGATTTTTGGGCTGCCAAAATTCCTCCGATAAAACCGCTTGCCACCGAGCCCACGCTCCTCGCTCCCCATGCGATACTTTGATAAACTTGGGCCGTGTCTTTTCTGGAAAACTCGACAATCAAACCATCCGTAATCACGTCCGTGGCGGCCAGGCCGAAATTCGCGATGCCCATGGATAAAATGAGCCAGTTTTGCTCCGGAGGAACGAGCCCCAGCAAAAGCCAGCCGAAGGACGATAATAGAGAGCAAATAATCAGGTAGGGCTTACGCCTCAAGCGCCAAAGAGGGACAGCATCGGAAACTGCCCCGTAAATGATTTTAAAAAACCACGGAATCGACGAAACGGAACTAATCAATACGATTTTAGTAACGCTAAAACCTTGAGCCCGTAAATAAAGCGGCAAGGCGATGCCGGCGATGCCTAAAGCCCCTTGAACAAAATAAACCACGCCGGCCAGCCAAGCGACTCGTCCAATCAGAAAAAACATGCACCCTTAATCCGAGAAAAACTCTCTTGCTTTTTGCCGGCCGGTTAATTTTTTATAATCATCATAATCAATCCACAATAAATCGTTTCTCATCTCATTCATCCGTTTCACGATATGAAAACGTTCCCCCGGATTCGTCTCAAACCGGCGGCTCGTGATATACCTAAAACTCGTTTTGCAATTCGGGCACTGCTTAACGGACTTATAATCAAGGCCAAGCTCTCTACATTGGGCGCAATCGCCTAAGGCATCCCCAATAATTAAAAGATGCTTTTCGATTTCAGACAGCTCCTTTTCCTGCCACGTTCTAAGCCAAGCCTTCATTCCTTATCACGTCAAGCTGGTACCACCACTAAATCATGCTCCCGCACCCGATCGGTCACTTGAAGGCCGATTTCATCGCCTTTTTTGGCTGTTTGAATCGGAGCATGGTCAATCTGCATGGATTCTACTTTTTGGCCAAAATTGGTTGTGCTTCCCTGAATCCAAATGGAGTCACCCACTGAAAGTGGTTTCTTCAGTTTAATGACAGCGGCTTTGACGTGTGGGAAATAATGCGTCACAACGCCAAGGACATTGGGACGCGGTTTAGCCGATTTAGCAGCTGCTTTTTTGTTCGTCTTTTTTTTGACTGTTTTCGCTTTGGTTGTTTTTTTGGGGGCTTTTTTTGCTGTACTTTTCTTTTTTGCTTTTTTCTTTTTCTTCGCGGCCATGTGATTATCCTCCGTTTTTATTTAATAGGATTGCCTGATTCCTCTTTTCCCCGCATCGGGACAAACCGAACACCAAGTAAGGGCTTTGTTACGAGCGTGCCTTTCTCCTTCCGTCCCCACACTAAATCTTGACTCTCCTCGTCCCCGATCGGAATTACTATTTTCCCGCCTTCCTTTAACTGCGCCGTTAAAGCGGGAGGAATGTGCGATGCCGCGGCGGTGACGATGATTTTATCAAAAGGAGCCTCTTCAGGCCACCCGTCACTCGCGTCAGCATGTTTTAAATGAATATTAGAATATCCTAGCTCGGTTAACCTCAGTTTTGCAATCACGTGAAGACGCTCGACAATTTCGATCGAATAAATTTCGCCGGCTAATTCAGCGAGAATAGCGGTTTGATAACCAGAACCTGTCCCGACTTCAAGGACTCGATCCGCTTTGCTCAGGTCCAAACACTGCGACATGAATGCCACAATGTAAGGCTGAGAAATCGTCTGGCCATAGCCAATCGCAAGCGGATGATCTTCATACGCTTCCGCTTTGAATTCTTTGGGGACAAAGGCCTCTCTGGCTGCCTTCCGAAAAGCTGACAAAACATGGGGGTTTGTAATGCCCCGGGCCTCAAGCTGTCGCTTGACCATCTGTTCCCGGGCCTCCCGATGCTTCTGAGCCTCCTTCGCATCATTCACAGGGCCAGCGCTTTAATTAGATTCTTTATTCCAATTCTTTACATCCAACACATGAACCACAGGTGATAAGATAACACCGCTCGCCGTCTGCACGCCCAAAACAGCCGTATCCGTTATCTGACCGATGACTTTACTTGTGATTCGAGCCGTACCGACAACCAATCTTTCCGGAATCATGAACGGGTCTTCGAGCCATCCCTCTGATTTTTGCGGCATGCCAGATTCAACCGAGGTGACGATAGCTTCCGTGCGTCCTTCCAACTTTTGAATTTCCACTTGGGCTTCCTCTGCCAATAAAACACTTGAGCCCAACAAATAAATGCAAATGGCCGCAGTGATCCGTTTAATTTTCATTTTTCAAAACTCCGCTTGGCCCTAAAATCTCATTTTCAATCACAGGCACCTTCATTTTCATCTGGTCGACCAAATTGATTTTAACTTGAAACTGATCGACTCCCCGCTGGACTTTTTCGAAGGCCCCTTTCGCATGATTCAAATGAGTTCCGAGCACGCCGAAGTCCTCGCCTATTTTTTTGAAGTCGCTTTGCATTTTCATGAGTGATTCCGCAATTTCTCTCGCGGCATGGTCCATTCGAAGCCCCCGAAGCCCGAACAAAATCACCTGAAGATAAGCGTAGAAGCTATTCGGTGATACCGGGATCACGCGCCGTGCAAGCGCATAGCTGCTTAGCGTATAGCTTTCCGATTCATCATCCGAAGCAATCACTTCGTAATACACGTTTTCCGCAGGGACATACATCAGCGCAAAATCAAGCGTGCCTTCCTCCGGTGAAATGTAACGCTCAGAAATGACGTCTACATGCTTTTTGACATCGCGGATAAATTCCTTTCTTGCCCTTTTTCGCTCTTCAGGCGCTTGCGTCCCTATAATGCGCTGAAAATTCTCAAGCGGGAACTTGGCATCTATGGGAACCATGTGATTGCCTACAAAAATGGCCGCGTCCACCCGCGTGCCGTTTCGAAAAGCATACTGAAGCTGAAAATGATCCCGCGGAATGATTTGCCCCAGCATGTCGGCCAGCATCAACTCGCCGAAATTGCCCCGCGCTTTTGGAGCCCTTAAAACATCCTGAAGCTTTCCGATTTCCTGTCCGACTTCAAAAATCTTGCGGCTGGACTCTTCCAGATAGCCTAAACGGCTGTAAACATCGCTGATGGCTTTTACAGCCCCCTCGCCCGTCTGTTGCGTAAATCGCGCCGTTTGCTCTAAATGAGAGCCCACTCGAGCGGTCATTGCGGCCAGTTCACTCTGGATAGCGCGGGTCGTTTTGGCAAGCAAAAGCCACAGGTAAACGACGATGCCTGTGAGCACGAATAATCCCAGAAGACCGGTTATGATGAGCATGATTAAGGAAGAATTATAAACTGATTTTTACAAGCGGGCAAGGAAAAGGTTGTTCACTGATTAACTATCTCAGCCATTTCGCCTTGTTTCGTAAGAGCAAAGTCCAAATTTTTACGGGCACGATCATCATCGGGCCGATGGTTGAGAACTTCTGAAAAGAGTATTTCGGCTTGATCGAATCTGCCCAGGCCACTCATGATCACACCCAGATTATTGAGCGCGCCCACATGAGTCGGATCAAGTTTAATCGCCTCCGCATATTGGTTGATAGCGCCCGCGATTTCCCCGCTCCTTTGAAACGCTAACCCCATTTGAAAACGCACCCATGCGGATTTCGGAATTTTCTGGCCGGTATCCATCCAAATGGTTTTTTCATTTTGGAAATCAAAAAGCCGAACAGCAGTTAAGACAGCCAGCGTAAGCAGAAACATACCGGAAAGGACTGACTTTGCCAAAAAAGCACGACGATCGAAGAACTTCTGTAGCACAAAGCCTGATAATACAAACAAACTAATGCTCGGAAGATACAGCCACCAATTGGCGACAAAAGAATATGCAAAAAAAGAGACATTGAGAAAACCTGAAACCGGAATCAAATTGATCGTGAAAAATAAAAAGGCGGCCATTAGCCCTTTCCATTTTTGCTCAGACAGTATTTTTTTAGACGCGAAAAGTACTACCGCTATCAATACAAAGAAAATAAAATAGGATGAACTGATTGAATGAGCATCCCACCTGGAATAAATAAACGACAAGTTCACAGGCCAAAATAATTTCCCAATGTAAAACCAAAAAGCTTTGCCTGCGATTAAGAAACGATCCCAAAAAGACCATGAAAAATCTATAGCCCTGGCGCCAATACTGATCCTATCAGCTGAAATATTGACTAAACCAATCATGAGGCTGAGCGTAGCCATTGGCAAAAGAAGTAAAAGATCACGCAGTCGAATCTTTTTTCCCTTCCACCATAATAAGAGAATGGCAAAAAAAGGAAAACTACAGGCGGTACTTTTGCTTAAAATCGAGCCAAGAAAGAAAAATAGAGTCCATAGATAAAACCGCGGGCGGAAGATTCGCTCGGCACCAGACTCATCCAAATTGTAAAATCGGATATAAGATAAAGTTGCCAAGAGATGAAGAAATAAAGAAAGAACATTCTTTCGTTCGGTGATCCAAACGACAGATTCAACCTGAATCGGATGAAAAGCAAAAATCGCGGCCGCTAATAACGCTCCCGGAATTTTAAGTTTTTGTAAGACCAGCGCGATTAAAACCGCGTTTGCGCTGTGAAGGAGAATATTCGTGAGGTGGTAACCAAGCGGCTCAAGCTGCCAGATGTGATATTCGAGCCAAAAACTCGTGATCGTCAGAGGATAATAAGCTTCGGCCGAAAATAAATCGAACCAAATTTTCGCCAGGCCGGTCAGATCTTTTAGATTTGGGTTCCAAACAATCCACTGATAATCATCCCAAAGAAATCCGCTCTTTAAAGCGGGAAGATAGATGATCAATGCGGCGAGAAAAATAAAAAATGCGGCAACGTTAAATTTATTTTTTGGCACAGCTAAAGCGTACTATTTCACAAAGGTAATATTCACATCTTCGCGGTGAAGCGTCGGATCGGCTAAAACGATGATTCGGCTTTTGGAAGCCTGCTCCAGTTCCTTGAGCGATCTCTGCTCCTCATGAAGCAGGCGCTCGACCACGTGCGGATGGGCGTATACATTTAAGACTTTGTCTCTTGAATGATTCAGCGCTTTCTTGATTTCTTTGATCGTTTGTATCGCCATCGTCGTGACGGATTTGATAATTCCCTTCCCTTCGCAATAAGGGCAGCCGTCATAAACGGCGCTTTCTAAGGACGGGCGGATCCTCTGGCGAGTCATCTCAACCAGACCCAGTTCAGACATCTGCAAAATATTGGTCTTGGCACGGTCCTTTTTAATTACGTCTTTAAAAAGCCGGTACAAATGCCGCCTGTGGTCGGCCTTAGACATGTCGATAAAATCGATTACGATAATACCGCCCATATCCCTCAGCCTCACTTGCCGTGCCACTTCCTGTGCCGCTTCCAAATTGGTCCGGTAAACTGTTTCCTCAAGGTCGCGGTGCCCCGTAAATTTTCCCGTATTCACATCGATCGCCACAAGGCCTTCGGTTTGTTCGATCACAATGTGCCCGCCCGAGCGGAGAAAGACCTTTTTATGAAAGGTCTTCTCAATTTCCTTTTCGATATTATACTTTTCAAACAGCGGCACAGCCTGATTCTTAAACCATTCAAGGCGCACAGGAACGCCGGGCAGGTACAGCCTGACAAATCGGCGAACCTGATGATAAAGATCCGCATGATCGACAACGATGTGATCGATATCCTCGGTGAAATAGTCGCGGATAATCCGCTCCACTAAATCAAGTTCCCGGTGGATTAAGCTCGGCGCCCTTTTTTTGTGAATTTCAGATTTAATGCGCGTCCATGTTTTGGTCAGATACTTGACATCCCTGACAAATTCGCGCTTGGATTTGCCTTCTCCCGCGGTGCGGACAATAAAACCGCTGTCTTTGGGAAGCTCGATTTGCGAGAAAATTTCACGGATTTTCTCACGCTCTTTGGGGTCATCGATTCTGCGGGAAACTCCCACCTTGCCTTCGCCGGGGATCAAAACTAAATACCGCGCGGGGATGGCAACATGGGTGGTTAATCGGGGGCCTTTATCGCGGATCGGCTCTTTGACGACTTGGACGAATACTTCCTGGCCGATCTTTAAGACTTGGTCAATTTGAGGGGTGCTTCCGCTTCGTTCTTTCCTGCCCTCAAACTCGACTTCTTCGAAGGCGGATTCTAGGCCAAACGGAGACTCAATGGCATCCGCAACATAAAGAAAGCCGTCTTTTTTCGTCCCCAAATCGACAAATGCGGCTCCAATTCCAGGAACGATTGATTTGACTTTCCCTTTGTAAATATTGCCAAACATTTTGAACGCGTCGGCACGCTCGATAAAAAATTCTTCCAATTTTCCATCCT
>CAZPKZ010000006.1:0-225 GCA_964587285.1 uncultured bacterium
TATTTTTTTACCGTCTACATTTAGACTTGCGATAAGAGCGCAGCGGTCTTCTTTCTCAATTTCTGAAACCGCTCGGTAGTTCAAGATACTTTGTGTAAAGAAAGAGAAGCGGCTGATGATGACAAGCCCGGCTTTGTAGGCCGCAAAAACATGAGAGAGGCCGAGAAATTTTTTGATTTTGTCCACGAGCGGCTGATCTAACATTTCCTGAAGGCAGATGACATC
>CAZPKZ010000006.1:235-1037 GCA_964587285.1 uncultured bacterium
CGGACAGAAACGCAGAGTACCGGGTGAGCGTTGCGAGCCCAAAGTGATAGGCGGTAACCATCGAGGAAAATCCAAGCAATTTTTTTATTTTTTCGGCGAGCATCGGTTCGCTGACTTCCTGCAGGCAAACAATATCAGGCTCCAATTGATTTAATTCTTGAAGCAGCATGTCCCAGCGCTTTACAAAAGGCCCATCATGCCCCCATGTGTTAAGCGTCAGGATTTTCATGTGATCATTTTATACAATTTGCGGTTTAGTTGCCACCATTTGTCTGATTCATTATCTCGGAGGCCCAAGTTATTGTGGAGAAGAAAATATTTCGATGCTGCATAAGGATTTGGGGTTGAATGACGTACATCTTTTTGCTAGATTTGCGCATGTTAATCATCAGTTGATGGGCAGGCGATTTTAAGTCCTAGTATTTATCTTTCTAAAAAGCCCACCCGCTGATTTCTTACCGAGAAACGCAATAAACCATTAGATTTTAAGTCGGATTGGGAACATGCATAAGAGTTCCGCAAGAGGCAGCGTTTTCTTCGGGCGCGCCGATATTCTGCGTCTTTTGGAAAAGCGCCTCGATGCTTTTCAAAAGGGATACCGTCAAAATATTGGAATTGTCGGCCCGCCGTTTATCGGCAAGAGTGTGCTGGTTAAAGCTTTTCTGGGCCGACTGATTCAATCCGATGTGATTGCCATTTCATTTTCCTCCCAGGAATTTGACTCCTTCGAACGGTTTTCGGAGCGGTGGATGGCAGAATTGACTACAAGTTTTTACCATGCCTTTGGAAAGCCGCTTCCATC
>CAZPKZ010000006.1:1047-6224 GCA_964587285.1 uncultured bacterium
TCAAAATCTCCTTAGGTCCCTTAAAGAATCGATTCCTAAGACCTTGCAGCGGATGAGGTTGGTCAAAAAATTGACTTTCAAACGCCGTTACGATCAAGCCTATCAAGAACTGCTCGGATTAACCGCGCTTCTCCATCAAGAATGTGGAAAGAAAGTGTTAGTGGTGCTGGATGATTTTGACCGGTTCAGCGAAATGGGTTTAAAAAATCCTTTCGCCGATTTAGGCAAAGAAATTATGGTTCAGAAAGAAACCATGTTTATCGTGACCAGTTCGCGCGCGGCGTATAGTTCGTCGGTTTTCCGTGAAAAACTCTCTTTGTTATTTGGGAATTTCGAAGTCATTGAGCTTGGTCCTTTTGGTTTCGACGAAGCCCGTGACTTTATGGATCAAAATTTCTCAGGGCGCGTATTGGAAGATGATCTCAAACGTTTTTTAATCCGGCTGACCGACGGCCATCCCTATTATCTCGATTTGTTAGCTCATCGGTTGCGAATTGCGAGCGTGGAAAGCGAAATAACTAACCACGATCTTGTCTGTGAAGCGCTGAGGCAAGAATTATACGAATCCAATGGAATGCTTTATCAGCATTTCCGCACCTGTCTTCATCGTTTAGCTTGCCAGAAGCCTTGGCCGTTTTACGGCGATACACTGCTTGCGATCGCTTTAGGCCACAAAAGACATTCTCAGATGACAAAATTTCTTCATCAAAAGGGAAATGACATTAATCGGATTTTGGAGCGGCTGCTTGTTTTTGAAGTGATCGAAAAGCACGGTTCCTTATTTCAAATTCCAGATCCTCTTTTTAGGTTTTGGCTGAGCAAGGTGTATTATCGGGAACGTTTTTCGATCGACCGAATGCCCGTTCAGGGGATTCAAGGCTTTCAGGGTGCGCTCGAGAAGGCGATAGCCGAAAGTACGCTCGAAGACCAGCGCGAGCTGCCCAAGCGGATTGAAGAATTATTCCTGAAATTTGCCAATGATGTGGTGGAGTTGAACCATCGAAAATTTAAATGCCCTCAATTTAGCGAAGTTCTTTCCCGCCCCAATAACGGGCGTGTGTTTCCGGTTTTCGCGAAAAACGGAAAAATCAACTGGCTTTGCCAAGTGCTGTCCGGCCCCACCAAAGAAGAGGACATACACCTCTTTCTCCAAGATGTGAAACGGCTCGGCGTCCCCATCCACAAAAAGCTGATGATTGGTCTTCGAGGAATCGAGCTAAACGCAAAATTGCTTGCGCAAGAGGCTAAAATCCAGTACCTTGATCTTAGGAATTTTAACTTTTTGCTCGACCTTTATGGAAAGCCGAAGTTAGTAGTTTAAGGTTTCCTCCCGCTTCTATCTTATGGACAAACTTTGGGCCCCCTGGCGTCGGGGCTATATTTTACAGAATCCTGGCGGAAAGTGTTTTATCTGCCGGATCCGAAAATCTTCTCAGGATGCCAAAAACTTAGTATTAAAAAGGTCCCGCCATAGCTTTGCCGTTCTCAATCTTTTTCCTTACAATAACGGCCATGTCATGGTGATTCCAAATCGTCACGTCGGTGCGCTTCAAAAGTTAAACGACCGGGAGTTGCTTGATTTAATGCGTTTAACCAATCAAATGATTGCCCGCCTCGAGCGGGTGATGAAACCCGGCGGGATGAATTTGGGAATTAATTTCGGGCGCATCGGAGGCGCCGGTGTGCCGGGGCATCTTCATATTCATCTGGTGCCCCGGTGGTCAGGTGATACTAATTTTATGCCTGTTATTGGAAACACCAAAGTGATTTCAGAATCCCTCAAATCGGTTTATCGGCGGTTAAAATGAAGCATCGTCCAACGATAACGATCCGCCAGGCGCTTGAAGACCATGAACGAATGTGGCTCGCTTCTTATGCGCTTAAGAGCGCAGAATCGAAAGGACGCGTTTACCCTGAGAAGGAACATGATTTCAGGACCGCGTTTCAACGCGACCGAGACCGCATCGTTCATTCCACAGCTTTCAGAAGGCTCGAATATAAAACTCAAGTGTTTGTGAATCACGAGGGAGATCATTACCGGACGCGCCTAACTCATACTCTCGAAATGACTCAGATTGCAAGAACGATCGGGCGCGCCCTTCGTTTAAATGAAGATTTGATCGAAACCATTGCGCTCGCCCACGATTTGGGGCACGGGCCGTTTGGCCACGCGGGACAGGATGCTCTTTCCGGATTGATGAAACGGCACGGCGGATTTGAGCACAACCGGCAGTGCCTTAGAATTATTGAAAAACTCGAGGAAAGTTACTCCGCTTTTCCCGGGCTTAATCTGACATTTGAAGTGAGAGAAGGTTTAAGAAAGCACGCTCAAAACCGGGTTCGGTCTTTGGAAGCGGAAGTAGTCGATTGTGCCGATTCTATTGCTTATAACGGCCATGATTTGGACGACGGCCTCAGGGCCGGGCTTTTGGATATCGATGCGCTTGAGAAAATTAAACTCTGGCAGGAAGCCTACCGTTATATTAGGGAAAAATCACTGCCGGGCGATCAAACGATCAAACGAAAAACCGCCATTCGGCTTTTAATCAATCGCATGGTCAGCGATTTAATTTCAGAGGCGATGAAAAATATCAGCCGTTATCATATTCAAAAACCGGTTGATTTCGCCCGTTCGCGGGCAAAAATCATCGCCTTTTCCCGTGATTTTGAAAAAAAGGCGATGCAAGTCAAAGATTTTTTGATGGAACATCTTTATCTCCATCATCGAGTGGTCCGGATGACCGAAAAGGGAAAGCGTTTTATTCAAGAACTTTTCCGTCTTTACGTGGCCAAGCCCGAACAGCTCCCGCCGCACGTTCGAAAACGAGCCGTGAAAGATGGGCTCTATCGCGCGGTGTGCGATTACATAGCGGGAATGACCGATCGGTTCGCTTTGGATGAATATCAGAAGCTTTTCTCCCCTTATGAGCGGGTATGATAAAATAATCCGGAGGGTTTTCAAATAAACTTAGATGCTGAAACATAGGGAAAAAACAGTACTGGAACGTTACATGCTTGGAAGTCCTTCATGGACCGATGGCTACCGCGAGTTCACGAAACTCTTTGGAAAACCGCTTGGATGGCTTTTCGTGCTTCAAAACGGGAGCCATCATTTAATCCGTTTAAATCAGAAAGGGCACTGTTCTTTTTTTGCTAAATCCAAGGCAAATCAAACGAGTTGCGGGGCATTCCTCGAAAAATACTTCGAGCAACTAGCGGAGCGAAAAGAAGAGCTCGACAAATTTCCGAACTTTTACCACTGTGGTTTTGGCCGAAGCGGCACCATCTTTACGCTCAAGCATTTAGGCGAGCTTAAGGGATTTCTTATTTTATGCGCCGTCGGAAAATCTGAACGGGAGATGGCGCCCTATCTTGGGCTTTTCGATCAATTTTTACGTTCGGAAGTTGAGCTCGCTTATAAAACATTTGAGCTGCAAAACTTTTATGAGACGGTCCATCCACGAGCTTTAGCGCTTTCCACGATCCATTCGGTTCACCGAGTCTTGTCGTCTACGTTGGGACTGGACCAACTTCTTCCGCGGATTGCGCGGCTTTGTGCCCAAGTACTCAAAGCTAAAAGCTGCTCCGTCTATCTTCTGGATCAGACCAAAACCTATCTCATCCCTAAGTTTTCGTTGGGAGAAAAAATCACAAGGAAGCGGCGCATCAAAGTCGGGCAAGGCCTGGAGGGACGCATTGCTGAAACCGCGGAATTTCATCATACGCGAAACCGAATTGCCGTCCCATTTATCGAGGATGATGTGGTTGGTGTGGTTGTCCTCAAAAATAAATTGGGAGGGACGCCTTTTACCAAGACCGACCTTGAGATTTTGAAAACCCTCTCTGAACAGGCCGTGATTGCCATTAAAAACGCGCAGCTTTTTGAGGAAACGGAACAATTGACCTTGGGCAGTATCAAAACCATTAATGAACTATTGGAACTCAGTTTTGCGGGGGACAATGTCTATCTTCCTCTCTTTGGCGAGTTAGCGTATCAGATGGGGATTGACCTCGGGCTTTCCGGTTTCGAATTGACCAATTTGCACCGGGCTACTTTTTTGATCGATGCGGGGCACCTGGGAACGCCGGAAAGCATCCTTCACAAGAAGGAAAAGCTGACTCGGCAGGAGTTTGCCGAAGTGAAACGGCATCCTTCCAGAGGAGCCGCTATCCTTCAGCAAATCAGCTCGCTTCGGCCCATTACGCCCATTATTCTGCATCATCATGAACGCTATGACGGGACCGGCTATCCCAGCCGCCTGAAGGGTGAAGAAATTCCGATTGGCGCGCGAATTATATCTGTGGTAGATTCATTTATTGCGATGTTGTCCAGGCGGCCTTATCGGCATGTCCGGAGCATCAAAGAAGCGGTCCAGGAAATCAAGGCGAATTCGGGGACCCAATTCGATCCCAAAGTTGTGGAAAGCTTTCTGAAAGTAGTTCAGCGGCCTGAAATCGTAGCCATGATGAAGCGGCTGCCTCAGGACCAGAAACCTCAACAAAAAGAGGCGGATTCAATTAAGTAGAGGAAAGTTGTGGAGCCATCTGAATCACCCGCCAAACCCAGCGTCCGAATTGAGCGTCCCACCCCCGAAAAAATCAGTTCCTTTTTTGTATTTTTGCTCATGGTTTCATTTTTTCTTATTGCTTTTACAGTCTGGCTGCTCGTCCTGGAATGGACGGGCGAACCTTTGCCCCCATTTCTAAAACTGCCGCTCTAAGCGTGAGGTGTCTTAAGTTTTTATTATATATTTTCATCGGATGGATAGGTGTAGCGACTTTTTCAACACAGCTTTTTTTTTGGCGTCTTGAACACCGTCTGGACCTCAAGGTTTATCGGAAGCCTTTTTTGGTTTTGCTTCCCGGCTCGATTCATCTTCGTCCGGCACAGCTTGATTGGCACGGTTATTTCAGCGTGCGGTCAGGTTCCCTTAAGGTTCGATACCCGGTCCTATTATTTTTTAAGAAGCGGTATGCCGTTTCTCTCGACGGTCAAAACTTAGCGGTGGAATTCGGGCCGGAGCTTCGCAAAGCGGTAGGCGGAGACCAAGTTGTCTTTGATGAGTTGAAAGCCAAAGTGGTATTGGGAAGGAGCCGTGACGTCGGGATAGAATTTTTGGACGCCAAATCAAAAACGATGCAGTTTTCCCTGAGTCGGTTAACCAAATGAAGCCACC
>CAZPKZ010000006.1:6234-21648 GCA_964587285.1 uncultured bacterium
TCTTCCGTTGGTTAGTTTCCAGAAAATGGCTCCATCGGTTTGCGATTGCACTTTCCATTTTGATTCATTTGTTTTTTGTCGCGACGGGAGATGCGGCTGTCTTTTTGGGTCAATTATTTGAAACTCCTGCCCGTACACTTTTGATCACGATCGAGCCGTTATCTAAAAAAACCATTCGTGAAACCGCACTTCCGCGCGAAATGAAGAAAAAATCTCAGAAAAATGTGCGGAATATAAAAGCGCAAGCGAGAGTAGATAAAAAAAAGAACCCGCCGAGAACACAAAGAGCCGATTTAAATCGAAAGCGTGAGGGTTTTGAGAGTTCGCAGCTTCAACTCGACAAGAGAATACTAGAGTTTGAAAATCAATTGGCCGATTTAGTTTCCCGCAAGGAATCGGTGGCGTCTCGCCAAGCCGTTTCATTTCGGGTCTTTGATTTGGAAAAAGTACCCGCTCGAGTCCGTGAGGATTTGCTCCCTTCTTATTTAAGAAAGATGCGCGTACGAATTGCGAAATCTTGGGTGAAGGCTGTCCAACCGCTTGAGATCCCCTCGGCAGTTGCCATGGTTCAGTATCGCATTTCATCGAACGGCAGTATTGCGGCTGTGAAGGCGCGTTTAATCGATGGGCCGCCCGGATTTGAAGAAACTTGCGCGGCGGCGGTCCAAAAAGCAAGCCCTTTCGAGCCATTGCCTTTTCGTTTTGACCGGTCGGTGGAAAATCAATTTTTGACCGTAGCGCTTACTTTTTATTTTCGAAAAACAAAGCCCGGAAAGTTATTTTAGATGAAAACGCTTCGCGAGCTTCTTCACGGAATTTCGGGTTCTTGGAATGGGAAAGGAGAGCTTGCCACGCGGATCCATCGAGTCCAGTCGGATTCGCGCAAGGTTCAACCCGGAGATCTCTTTGTCGCGGTCTCCGGACTGCATGTGGACGGCCATCAATTTATACAGGGGGCGGTCCAAGCGGGCGCGCGGGCCATTGTCTCGGAACGTCTGGACCGCGCTTTAAGCGATTCGGATATTCCTCAATTTTGTGTTGCTAATTCCCGCGAAATTTTATCGTCTCTCGTTTCAGCCTCTTACGATTTTCCCGAGCGGAAACTGATTTCGATCGGCATTACGGGAACGAACGGCAAAACGACCACCGCGTTTCTCATCCAATATTTATTGAATGTTGTCAGCCGATCGGGCTTGATCGGCTCGATTTGTTACGACGATGGTCAGAGCAAACAATCGGCAATCAACACGAGCCCTCCGCCGGAAGTCTTATATGAAGCGTTGGCTCGCATGGTTTCTAATGGGATGTCTTATTGCGTTATGGAAGTTTCCTCTCACGCTTTGGACCAGAATCGGATGAGAGGGCTCATGTTTTCAAGCGCCGTGTTCACGAATTTGACTCAAGACCACTTGGATTATCATCAAAGTTACGAGCATTATTATCAGGCAAAGCGGAAATTATTTTTTGGGGATTCTTTTCCGAAACATTTTATTATTAATGGAGATGACGCCTACGGGGCGCGGCTTGGCAAGGAGTTGAAAGGAAAGGAAGGAGTAGTTTTCTATGGACTTAAATCGGAGGCTTCTTATCGTGTCGAAAATGCACGGCTGGACTTGGATGGGCTCGATTTCGAGTTGTTTGATAAAAAAGAACACTATAACGTTTTCGCTCCATTGATTCTGCAGCATAATATCTACAATTTATTGGCAGCCTTAACCACGATTTCAGAAGAAGGTTTTTCGCTCCGCGATTTAATTCCTCATTTGTCCCATTTTCCCGGGGTCTGTGGTCGGATGGAACGCATTGATGAAGGGCAAGATTTTCATGTGTTTGTGGACTACGCTCATACACCGGATGGGCTTTTGAATGTTCTGTCTTCATTGAAAGGTTTAGCCCGGGGCCGTATCATTTCCGTTTTTGGATGCGGGGGAGACCGCGACCGTTCCAAGCGGCCGGTGATGGGCGATATCGCAAGCCGTTTTTCTGATGTGGTGATTTTGACCTCGGATAACCCCCGGAGCGAACGGCCCCAGAGTATCTTGGATGAAATTAAAAAGGGAATTGATCAGAGGCGCAAAAAGATGGATTTAAGGGTCATACCGGATCGGAGCGAAGCCATCCGCGAAGCGGTGCGGATAGCTGTTCGTGACGATTTGGTCCTCCTATTTGGAAAAGGCCATGAGGACTACCAAGTGGTTGGAAAAAATAAAATACCGTTTCTGGATCAAAAAGTGGCGCGTCATTGGTTGAGGGATAAATGTTTACGCTCGGCGAAATCGCAAAAGCTTGTTGTGGAAAATTAATTGCGGGAGAAATAAATCGCCCGGTTTCCGGTGTTTCCACGGACAGCCGTACGATTCAAGCAGGCGGACTGTTTATCGCGCTCCGGGGGCCGCACTTTGACGGGCATGAGTTTCTCGAAGACGCCTTTCGAAAAGGCGCGGCATGTGCCCTTGTGGACCGCCAGGCGCAAAACGGTGCATATCCGCTCGTCTTGGTTCCTGATACCCTCAAAGCTTTGCAGCATTTAGCTTCTTTTTATCGTTCGCAATTTTCTATACCTGTGGTTGCCGTAACGGGAAGCGCCGGCAAGACCACCACCAAAGAATGCGTCGGGGTTTTACTTTCCGATGTTTTCAGGGTTCGCACCGGCCATGGCAATTGGAATAATCATATCGGAGTCCCGCTTAATCTTTTCAGTCTTTCAACCGATGACCAATGCCTGATACTTGAATTAGGCGCCAATCACGTCGGCGAAATTGCGCTTTTGTCTCAAATCGCTCAGCCAACCGTTGGCGTGATCACCGGAGTTTATCCGGTTCATTTGGAAGGCTTTGGCTCAATGGAGCGAATCTACCAAGCCAAACTTGAATTAGCTGATTTTTTGGATCGGACGCGCGGGACTGTCATCGCTAACGGAGATGACCCCGAACTTCTGAGACGGCTGCGGGGGCGGCAGTTTCATTTGATTACTTTCGGAACGACTTCACATTGTAATTATGTGCTTTCAGACTTGACAGCGGATAACGGGTTCATTTATTTTCAAGTTAATCACCAATTTGAATTTAGGTTGCGCGGTTATGGCCTGTTTAATGCGGCTAACGCGCTTGCCGCGATCGCGACGGCAGGATATTTTAATTTGGATTTGGAATCTTTAAGTCGGTCTTGGCAGAGGCTTCCTGTCATCGAACAGCGTTTTTGTTTGGGCCACTTAGGGGCTTTAGATATTGAATTGATAGACGATTCATATAATGCCAACCCCAAGTCTTTTGAGCAAGCGGTTGCATCTTTTTCGATGCAGGCCTCGGGCCGGCGGAAAATTGTAGTATCAGGCGACATGCTTGAATTGGGTGAAAATGCCTCATCTTATCATGAAGCGTTGGGAAGGCTTTTAGCCGAGCGGAGTACAGACGTCTTAATTGCAGTGGGGCCCTTAAGCCGTTTTACAGTGGAAAGCTTTAGATCCTTAAAGCCTCAGGCAATGTCGGCTCATTTTCAAAATGTTGAAGAAGCAGGCCCGTTTGTTGCGTCTGTGTTGCGGGAAGGGGATTCGCTTTTGATTAAGGGCTCTCATGGAACGCGGTTGCATGAAATCAAACTTTTTTTACATGAGAATTTTAAAACAGCTAACAATATTGCTGTCATTCGATCTTAAGTAAGGAACCTTGTGTTTTATTATTTACTTTATCCGTTAAGGGAATACTCTATTTTTTTTAATGTATTCAAGTACATTACGTTTCGTGCGGTCGGAGCGAGCGTGACTGCTTTTCTGATCGCGATCGTTCTGGGCCCGGCGGTGATTCAATGGCTCTCTCACCTAAGTGTGATCAACACGACCAAAAGGGAACATGCCGAAAAGATCCATTCCTTTTATGCACAAAAAGGCGCGGTTCCGACCATGGGAGGAATTTTAATTGTCGGGAGCTTGTTGATAGCGAATCTGCTTTGGGGAAATCTGGAGAATCGGTTTCTTTTAGTTTCTTTATTGGTGGTCATTTGGTTCGGCCTGATTGGTTTTGTCGACGATTGGCTTAAGCTCAAGCAAAAAAACGCGCGGGGCCTCTCCGGCCTTGTCAAATTGTCCGGTCAATTGGTATTGGGGATCGCGATCGGAATCTATCTTTACGCTGATCCTCATTTTTCCAAATTGCTTTACATCCCTTTTTTTAAACAGGAAGCGTTGACGCTGGGGATTTGGTTTATTCCGTTTATCGTTATGGTTCTGGCGGGAACGTCGAATGCGCTTAATTTGACTGACGGACTTGACGGGCTCGCCGTTGGCTGTTTGGCGTTTGCGGCCGGGGCGTTTTCAATCTTAACTTATTTGGCGGGCCGCGCTGATTTTGCCCAATATTTGGGAATTCCCTTTGTGGCGGGCTCAAGCGAACTCGCCGTTTTTTGCGCCTCCATGGTCGGAGCCGCGGTCGGTTTTCTTTGGTACAATTCTTACCCTGCGACCGTCATGATGGGAGATACGGGTTCGCTTTCACTGGGAGGAGCGCTGGGAGTGGTTGCCATATTCATTAAAAGCGAGCTTGTGCTATTGGTGGTGGGCGGTATTTTTGTGTGGGAGGCTTTTTCCGTCATATTGCAGGTGTTTTCTTTTCGGATGTTCGGCAAGCGTCTTTTTCTGATGTCGCCTTATCACCATCATCTTCAACTCAAAGGCTGGCCTGAATCCAAAGTGACGATTCGGTTCTGGATCGTCGCATTTATCCTTGCATTGATTGGCATCAGTACCTTAAAATTAAGATAAATGGGAACTCCGTATCCATTCGAAGGCAAAAAAGTAACGGTTCTCGGCGCCCGCGAAACAGGCGTCCAAAGCGCTCTTTTCTTGAAGAAAAGAGGGGCAGTTGTTTTTGTGAGTGAACTCAAGGATGGGAAAGAATATGTCAACGCGAAAAAAGCGCTTGAGAGCCAGAATGTTTCGTATGAATTTGGGCAGCACGATTGGGAAGAAATTCAAGATTCCGAGCTGATCATCGTTTCACCCGGCATTCCGCCGAGCGCGGCGATTTATCAAAAAGCAATTCGATCCGGAATTCCCGTGTGGAGTGAAATTGAATTGGCTTATCGGGCGTGGCCCGGAGAACTCATCGCCGTAACCGGAAGCAACGGAAAAACAACGGTCACCACTTTGATCCGAGATGTTTTAAGGGCTTCGGGGCGTGAGGCGGTCAGCTGCGGAAACATTGGCAATTCGTTTATCAGCGAGGTGGATCAATTAAAGCCTGAAACGATTATGGTGGTGGAAGTCAGTTCATTTCAATTGACGCACATTGATCAATTTAAGCCCCGCATTGCAGTTTTGCTTAATCTGAGCCCGAACCATATTGATTGGCACGGCGGCTTCGGGGAATACGCTCAGATGAAGTGGCGAATTTTTAAAAATCAATCTCATCAGGATTATGCTTTAATCAACGCTTTAGATCCCGAAAGTCTCAAACGAGCGCCCACGCTTATATCCAAAGTGATTTGCTTCGACGGAAAGCAGGGAGCCAACCCGAATTATGCGGCGGTCGAGGAGGTCGCTCGCCTTTATCAAATCGATTCAAAGGTGACGCAATCGGTCTTGGAAAATTTTTCGGGTTTGGAACATCGCTTTGAGGAAACCGGGACATTTCATGGCGTCAAGTACATCAATGACTCGAAATCCACCACCATTGCCTCTTTAGGATGGGCGCTTGAGCGGGTGGACGAGAACGCGGTTTTAATTGCGGGCGGGCGGCACAAAGGCGGTGACTTTCGCGTGCTGAGAGAATTGATCAAACATAAGGTGAAATTTCTGATTCTTTTGGGGGAGTCAAAAAAAGAAATCGAGAACGCATTTAGTGATTTGGTTTCCGTCTACACGGTCAACTCTCTTGAAGAAGCCCTCAGGGCTGCTCGGAGCGCGAGCCGCCCGGGAGAAACGGTTTTGTTTTCTCCGGCCTGTGCCAGCTTTGATATGTTTCAGGATTACCAAGACCGGGGAAAGCAATTCAAAGATATTTTAACAAGCTGGCAAAATGAGCTTGCCCCCGCGCCAAGTCGGTGACGAACGAATCTAAAGGCATCGTGTTTTCCATGTTCACCCTGATTGCGATTGGGGTGGTCATGATTTATAGCGCGAGCGCCGTCTACGCGGATCAATACTTTAATAGCCCCACTTATTTTTTAAGACGCCAACTTTTTTACGTGGTGATCGGAGCTCTCATGTATTTCATGAGCTCTTCAATTGATCCTGATTTTTTAAGACGGCACTCGCGGTTTTTCATCGGGCTTGCGGTCGTTCTCCTCATCGCTGTTTTTCTTCCGGTTTTAGGCCGCGCTGCAGGAGGAGCAAAGCGCTGGATTCAGCTGCCGTTTGTTACCTTTCAACCCGTTGAATATGCGAAATTGGCCATGTGCATCTACTTGGCCGATTATTTATCCCGAAAACGCGAACCGATTACCGCCGGTTCGATCACGGTGTTTTTTCCGCCCGCGATTATCCTATTTCTGATTTGCGGCTTGGTCATCGCGCAACCGGATCTCGGTTCTTGTATTTTTCTTTTCTTGTTGATCGGGATATTATTTTTCCTGTCCGGAATCAAACTCCGCTACATTTTGCTTGCCGCCGTGCTTGTGTTTGGCGTGTTTGTTTTTTTAATTTTGAAAGCTCCGTATCGGATGAATCGAATCACCGCCTATCTGGACCCTTGGAAAGATCCGCGGGGAAGCGGCTTTCAAATTATTCAGTCTTTTCTAGCGTTTGGGCTTGGCGGGATTCAAGGGGTTGGCCTGGGGCAAAGCACGCAGAAATTATTTTATCTGCCGCAGAGCCACACGGATTTTATTTTTTCAATCATTGGCGAAGAACTTGGATTGATCGGGGCGCTGGCCGTGGTGGGTTTATATGCCGCTTTCTTTTTTTTCGGCAACCGTCTGGCGCAGCGCTGCCGGGATCCGTATCTGAAACTGTTGGCTTTCTCGTTGGTCATTTTTATTACGCTACAGGCCTTGATCAATTTACTGGTCGCGGTAGGTTTGATACCGACGAAAGGCCTTCCGCTTCCTTTTGTCAGCTACGGAGGCACCGCTCTCATTTTTCATATGATGTCGGTCGGGATTTTGATTGCGATCGATCGAAAATCGGCGCGTTTAATTCGGTGAAAGCGAGTTCTCCCATTCGAATTTTAATCTGCGCCGCCCATACAGGCGGGCATTTTTTCCCCGCCTTAGGCTACGCCGACACCTTCAAAACCGAGCACCCCGAAGCCGAGATTCATATGACTTTGAGCCGGATGCCGGTGTTCGCCCAGGAGGCGCTCAAAAATCGATCCCATCAAGTTCATTTGATCCCATTGTCAGCGATTCCTCCCTTCTTTTCTTTTAAGATGCTTTTATTTTTGTTAGAATGTACGCAAGCGTTTTACAAGACGGCCCTTTTAATATTAAAACTGAAGCCTCGCCTTGTCGTCGGTTTCGGAAGTTACAGCTCGGTCGCCGGCGTGTTATGCGCTTCGTGTATTGGTATTCCGATTTTGCTTCACGAACAGAACGCGTCGTTCGGGCGGGCGAATCGGTTTTTGTCGGTCTGGGCGAATCAAGTTGCTGTAAGTTTTCCTGAAACGCATGGAAAAGTAGCAAGGCGTAAGGTCTTTTACAGCGGGTACCCGCTTCGATCCTCATTTTTGAGTCAAATGAACGGGCAGGTGACGGAGCGAAATTCGAGCGAACGATTCACGATTTTAATCTTTGGCGGTTCTCAGGGCGCTCGGCGTCTGAATCAGATTTTTTTAGAGGCTCTGGAGGCTTTTAGTACTGAAGAAAAAGTTCATTTAGCCGTTATACATATTGTTGGAAACACGCAGGTGCATGAGGTGAAACAAACATACGAACGGCTGGGAATTTCAGCCGATGTTTGTGGTTTTTCTAATGATATTTCTGACGATTTCAAACGCGCGGATCTGGTGATCGCGCGTGCCGGTGCGGGCACTGTTTTTGAATTAGCGGCAGTTGGCCGAGCGGCGATTTTAATTCCTTACCCTCATGCCTATGCCCATCAAAAATTGAACGCTGAGTATTTAAGCATCAGGCAGTCTGCGCGGGTTTTTAATGAGGAAGATTTAAGCCCGAATCAGTTGACGGAGTCAATTCGGACTCTTCGCAAAGACGGCAGACAGAGGGCCGACCTTGCACGAAATATTAGAAATATTTTAAAGCCGGACGCGAATCACAATTTAGTTCAAGCCAGCTGGGAGCTCGCATGCGTATAGAATTGATTCGATTGCTTGAACGCGGAAAAAAAGTTTTTTTAATTGGAATCGGCGGCATCGGTATGAGCGCCCTTGCGCGGATTCTTGAGTCCCGCGGACTTGAAGTGAGCGGTTCGGATTCTAAAAGAAGCCGAACGCTGGAGAGGCTTGAAACCGATGGAATTCAATCCACCGTGGGCCATGACGGTTCTTTTCGAGATCAGCCCGATTGGGTGGTTACTTCCAGCGCTATTTCAAAAACCAATCCCGATTTGAAAAGAGCCGAAGAACTCGGCATTCCCATTTATCACCGCGCTGAGGTCCTCTCGTTTTTGACCAATCAAGTGATTTCTCTTGCGATTACCGGCGCGCATGGAAAAACAACCTGTTCCGCAATGGCCAGTTTTTTAATGACCCAAGCCGGATTAAATCCTTCCTGTGCGGTAGGCGGGGAAATTCTTAATTTTGGCTCTAATGTTGTCATTGGTGATCCGCATCTTTATGTCATTGAAGTGGACGAAAGTGACCGAAGCCAGCTTAATTTTTATCCCGATTTTGCTTTGATTACCAATCTGGATTCAGAGCATTTGGATGTTTACAAAAATCTAGCGGATATCAAAAGTTCGTTCAAATTGTTCATTGATCAAGTTAAAACAACCGGGCGCCTTATTTATTGCATGGATAACCTTCATTTAAAGGAAATCGCGCTCGAAGCGCCTCCGGGCACCGTTAACTACGGGCTTAATCCTACGGCAGATTTTTCCGCGAAGGATATTGTATTAGATGGTTTTCATTCTTCGTATGTTCTTTTTGAGAAAGGCGAGAAGATTGACGAGGTTCGGCTCAGCATTCCCGGAATTCATAATGTTCTGAATTCTTTAGGCGTCATCGCGCTCTTAAGAAGTTTTGGCCTTCGATACGAGCCATTCTTAAAGCACACGGTCGATTTTCGCGGAGCCGGCCGCCGCTTTGAAGTGAAACTGAATCGCAAAGAGCTTTTAGTGATTGATGATTATGCCCACCATCCAACCGAAGTCAATGCGACCTTAACGGCCATTCGAGACTTAGGCAAAAAAACCACGGTGGTATTTCAACCTCATCGATTTTCCAGAACGTTTCATTTAGCTGATGAGTTTTCTCAAGTGTTTCAATCGGCCGATCGAGTTCTGTTAACGGATATTTATGGCGCCGGCGAAGACAATCCGAATCAAGTCGATGTGAGCTTAATTTATGAAGCCGTAAAGAAGAATGGCCACCCCAATGTTCGAATGATCAAGCGGGATGAAATCATTGATTTTTTAGTCGCCCACCGCGAGATGGAGGAAACAGTCGCATTTTTGGGAGCTGGTGATATTGGAGAGATTGCGGATGAATTCGCTAGCCGGTTTGAAAACGCTTATTCGCACTGACGTTCCGCTTAAGTCCTACTCGACATTTAAAATTGGAGGCCCAGCCCGTTTTTTTTCGGAGCCTGAAACGCGTGACGACCTGATTCACGCAATCGAGTTTCAGAAAAAAGAAGGCCTTCCGCTTCTTGTGATTGGGCGCGGGTCTAACCTTTTAATATCGGACGCTGGATTTTCCGGCCTTGCTTTATCGCTCAGAAAATTTGAACCCAATCAGTACACGGTAGGCACAGACGGCCTCCTATGCGTCTCAGGCGGTATGAGCTTATTTCGTGTTGCGGTGCTATCGCAGGAACATTCTCTCGGCGGCATCGAATTCGTATGTCATATTCCCGGCACAGTCGGCGGAGCTCTCATCATGAATGCGGGTTTCGGCAGACGCGGTCAGCCCTATTATGAAATTAAAGATATCTTTGAGTCCTGTATCGCGCTCGATGCCAACTTCGGTGGGGGAGTGCGGACATTAGGAAAAAAAGATATCCAATTTGACTATCGTAAAACAAATTTTGAACCCGCGTGGGTCATTTTAGAGGCAGCGTTTCGCCTGCATCCGAAACCGAAAGAATCGGTCCAGGAAGAAATTAAAGCCAATTTTGCTTATCGGAATTCCGTCCAGGATCTCAGGTATCCCAGCGCCGGATCCACATTCAAAAATCCGAAAAATTATCCTTTAACCAGCGGCCAACTGCTCGATCGGGTCCAAATGAAGCGCATGAGAATAGGCGGTGCGATGGTTTCCGATCGGCATGCTAATTTTTTTCTGAACGTAGATCACGCTACCGCAGAGGACGTATTGGCATTAATCGCGCTGGCTCAAAAACGAGTGAGCGAAGAATTTGGGATCGAGCTTGAACCCGAGGTCCGATATATCGGGTAAGCTAACGAATTTGTGCAAGGCGAATGAGCATTTTAAAAAAAATTAAGGCAGATCATTTTGGAAGAGTCGGTGTTTTTCTAGGCGGCAATTCTCATGAGCGGCCGATCTCTCTAAAATCGGGAAGGGCGGTTTATCAAGCTTTAAAAAAGGCCGGGCTTCAGGTTGTCCGTGTGGACACCGCTAACGGTTTCCATAAACAAGTTAAGTCGGGCGGCCTTGATCTCGCTTTTTTGGCTCTCCATGGTCAGGGCGGAGAAGACGGAACCGCTCAGAGACTATTAACGAGAGCCCGGATTTCATACACCGGTTCGGATCCAAAATCCAGTGCTTTGGCGTTTGACAAGAACCGCGCGAAGAAATTGTTTGTCCGATTCGGAATTCCGACTCCCCGTTACGATTTGCTCACTTCCAAAAATTGGAAACAAAAAATTCAAAAATGGGCGCCTCCTTATGTTATCAAACCGGTGCGTGAAGGCTCAAGCATTGGTGTCTTTTTTATTGACAATGAATTTGAGGCTCAGCGAACGATTGAGTCTGGGTTGCGCGAATACGGCCGCCTGATGGTGGAAGCAAAAATCGGAGGCCGTGAATTTACAGTCGGTATTTTAGGCAAATTAGCGTTGCCCGTGATTGAACTGAGACCAAAACGAGACTTCTATGACTACGAAGCGAAATATACGAAAGGCCTTACGGATTATCTGATTCCGGCTCCCATTTCAAACCGGCTTGGCGCTCAACTTCAAACGCTTGCTTTGAAAGCGCACCGCGTTTTAGGTTTGAGGGATTTTTCACGGGTGGATTTCAAAGTGGATGAACAAAATAGGCCGTATGTGTTAGAGGTCAATTCGATTCCCGGATTTACAGAAATGAGTCTGCTGCCAAAGGCCGCGGAATACGCCGGCATCAGTTTCACGGAGCTGTGTCTTCAATTGCTTGAGATGGCGAAGGCCCGGCAGAGAAAGAAATAATCATGGCGCGCAGAAACCAAAGATGGAACGTTAAATTTTTAAGGAAAGCGGGGCGCGCCTTGACGAGGCTGTCCATTCGATTCATACCGCTGGGCATCGTGATCGCTGTGCTGAGTTTCGTTTTTTTCGGCGTCCGTCAAATGGTTGAGGCGGATCCTTACTTTCACGTCGAACGCGTCTCAGTCTTTCCCTCCGGGCTATTAAATTCTTCCGAGTACCGGTTTCTTGAGGATGAAACTCGCGCGAGAAGCCTGCTTGAAATTGATTTGAAAAAGATTTCCCGGAATTTGGAAAAAAATCCTAAAATCAAGCAAGCCAACGTGGTCCGAAGCCTCCCTGATCGAATCAATATATTCCTGATAGCCCGTTTACCCTTCGTCCAAGTCCAGTTGAAACCGGACGGCCCGTATTATTCGGTTGCGGAGGACCAGCTGATTCTTTCGAAGCAGAAATCACGGCAGCCCGACTTGATGGTTTTG
This sequence comes from uncultured bacterium, assembly GCA_964587285.1. Classification (GTDB taxonomy): domain Bacteria; phylum Omnitrophota; class Omnitrophia; order Omnitrophales; family Danuiimicrobiaceae; genus 01-FULL-45-10b. Next base: position 18,187 of record CAZPKZ010000006.1, read on the forward strand.
GAAGATTTTAGCGCGCAAAAAAAAGTTTATTCGGCGGGCCTGCTCTATCAAAATATACACTTCCATGAATTATCTCCTTTGTTTGAGTCGTTGAAGCATGACGCCATTTTGAGTACGGAAACCGTCTCGCGAGTGAAAATGGATCAGTTAGGAAATCTCAGCTTAATTTTAAATGACGGGATCGAGCTTAAGATTGGCCAAGGACTTGCCCTTTCAGAAGGCGCAAGATTGGTCCTCGGTTCTGTTCTCAGATCAAATGAGAGAAACCAGATTTTGTACGTTGACCTACGTTACCGCGATATGATTGTGAAGAAAAAGACTCAATAACGCCATGGGAAAAACTGATAAGCCGGTGTATGTTGCGTACATTGGGACCACCAAAGTCGCTTTTTTGAAAGCAATCCTGAAAGGGCAGGATCAATTCGAGGCGGCGTCCCTGAGTGCGCGCCTTGCGCACGGTTTTGAGGGCGGAATTGTGAAAGATCTAAGCGAGGCCGCTCAAACCTTGGGCGCGGCGGTTGAGGATATCACAGGGCCCGGACAAAGGTCGATTGCGTCCTGCCGGCTGATTATTTCGAATGTGTATCTCAAAAGTTATACGTTCCAAAGTTCTATCTATTTTCAGGGTAACCCGCATCCTTTGACTCTGAAGGACGTGCGAGAGGCCATCGCGCAAACCCGCAGTGTCGCGAATATTCCTCTTCAGGAAATGATTATCCAATCCGTCCCGCAGGAATTTTTAGTGAACGACTTAATCGGAGTTCAAAATCCTCTTGGTTTGGAAGCAAGCCGGCTCGGCGTTACCCTTCGCTTGTTGACGCTTGATTTTTTAGTCTATAGCAATTTAATGAGGGTTTTTGAGCGATGCGACCTTGAAGTGACCGAAATCATTCCGAGCATTCTTTCCGCGGCCCACGGCGTTTTGACACCTCAAGAAAAACAAACGGGGGTCCTATTGGTTTTGATTGGGGGCGGAGCCACTCATTTCGCCTGTTTTAAAAATTCAGTTTTACTTGAAACCCGCTCGATTCCGATCGGTGGCGACTCAATTACGGACGTCATTGCCAAAAACTTAAATGTAGAACATTTGGATGCCCAAAGGATTAAAGAAACATTCGGATCCGCAACTCCCAAAACCGAATTTCGGGATGAATTGATTCCAATTCCAGATTCAAACGGCAAAAAGAAACATTCCATTAACCGCATCCACTTTGAAGCGGAAATGGATTCTGGCCTTCGCATTTTTTTCTCAAAAATCCAGGAAGAAATCCATACGCTTCAGAAACGTTATTCTCCTTTGAATCAAGTTGTTTTTACAGGAGGCGGGGCAGGTTTGGACGGATTTTTAGAGGTGATGCGGGATACTGTTTCTCCCGTGTCTCGAATCGGTACCGTACAGAATTTTCACGGCCCGGGGCCGCTTCTCAAAAATCCTGCTTTCAGTGCGGCGATCGGAGGTATTAGCTATTCCAGTCGAATCAGTGAACGAGATCTCAGCCATACGGACCATCAAAACTGGGTCAGCCGTACTGTGGCTGTAGCCAGAAACTGGATTTTTGAGTATTTGTAATGCAATTCTGCTTGCAACATTGGATCTTCCTGCAACTCATTGACTTGTGCGTTTAATTCCAGTAAAATCCTACTTCTTTCGCTGTCGAAAATTTGCTCAAGTGTTCTTTCTGTAACTACCTTAAACTAAAAGACTTACAAATATAAATGAAACGATTAATTTTGGTTTTTATTGCGGCAATAGCCCTGGCCTCACAAGGTTACTCATTTGCCGATGAGCCTCAACTGACCCTTTCGGCGGATAAGCAGTCGGCTCGTGTGAATGAAGAGATTCGCCTGAATGTCCGGATTGTCGGAGTCCGGGATGCCATTCAAGCGCCGCATTTGACCGGCTTAGATGAATTTGAAACGTTTTATTCGGGGCGCTCTTCTCGTTTTAGTTTTGTTAATGGCCGCTCGGAATCCATGACCGAATTTAATTATGTGCTGATTCCGCGGTCCGTCGGAAGATTTGTCGTGCGGCCGATTGAAATCAAAATCGGAAATAAAATTTATGCCACCAATCAACTCGAAATCAATGTTGAAAACGGCCAAACCGTTCCAGTTCAAACAACGCGGCCTTCTTTGCCACAAAGGACGGTACCTCCAAGTGCACCGTTTCAGCCGTTAGCGCAGCAGACGCAGCCGCCGGCCCAAAGTACAGCGGCAGGTCCTATTGTAGATCAGGACATCGATCAAAATATTTTTTTAAGAGTAGCTCCAAGTCAAATGACCGTCTTTGTCAATCAGCAAATCATTCTTTCGTATTCGCTTTACACGCGTTATGACACTCGTTATGAAGGATTTATCGAAGAACCTGAAACGAGCGGTTTTTGGATCGAAGAATTCCCGATGGAGCAAGATATCGGCCGCGACACTGAGATGGTGAACGGAAAGAAATATCTCCGAGCAGATGTTAAAAAATTGGCGCTGTTTCCGACCGCACCGGGCGTTTATACGATCAAACCCGGCGTCGTTAAAACATCCGTTCAAATCGATCAGCCGGATTCTTCCATGATGGATGAATTTTTTAGCAACAGTTTTTTTAGCGGTTCAGGGCTTTTCGCGCGCCGCGTTGAAAAGCATTTGTCGCCGGCTCCCATACAAATTCAAGTCAAGCCACTGCCGGAGGAAGGCAAGCCAGCCAGTTTCAACGGGGCAGTGGGTGAATTTCGGATGGCGACCACCGTAGACAAAAGAGTGGTCAATCAAAACGAAGCAGTGACCTTGCAAATTAATTTGGAAGGCGAAGGAAATATTGAAACGTTGGTCCGTCCGAATCTTCCCGAAATTCCGGAAGCAAAGATTTATGAAGCGGATACCCAAACCCAGCTCTTTCGCGCGCATAATTTGATCGCGGGCAAGAAAACATTTGAAGTGGTGATCATTCCGGGCGTTCATGGAGAACTTAAAATCCCGAGCGTTGAGTTTAGTTTTTTCAATCCAAGGACGGAACGTTACGTCATTTTGAAATCAGATCCGTACAAAATCAAAGTGAACCCTTCCCAGGCCGCGCCGGTTTCGATTCCGAAAGGCCTTTTGCCGGAAGAATTGAAGGGCGGTAAAAAATCCATTCGTTCAGAATCAGAGGACATTCAATATATTAAGGAGCGCATCGCCACTTCGGATCAGCCGCTCGTGCCCATACTTGTATTTTGGTTTGCTCTGGCGAGTGGTGCCATGACGGTTTGTTGCGGGGCTCTTTTGTATATCCGTAAGCGAAACGAATATTTGAATCAAAACCTTTCACTCAAACGGACGCTGTTCGCGAAAAAATATGCCGTTCAAGGCCTGAAACGCCTGGATCGGCTGGCTAAATCTTCGGCCAGTGATCTGAAGACCGATGTAGCTTTTTTTGACGAAAGCTCCCACATTCTCAATCAGTACCTTTCGGACAAATTAAAGTTATCCCGT
>CAZPKZ010000007.1:0-21317 GCA_964587285.1 uncultured bacterium
CAAGATGGCTGATAAAAAACTCTTGCTCCTGCAGATCTTCTAGGTGAATAAAAACTAATCCGTCGCGCTTGTTCGTGTCATCGACGCTCAATTCAATTCCGGGCCGTGCTTCCCGCGGAATTTCGTCAATACGGCGGTTGATTTGTCCAAAGGTCATCAAAGCCGGCCGATCGGCTCGCTTCACCTTGCTCTCGGGATCAACCAATCGGCTTTCTTCCGGCAACTCAGCTTTGACCATCGGAATAAAACTGACGGCAATCAAAATCGATATCAATAGGGATCGCATGCTTTGCATAACGGGGGGTATTTATAACCTCTTCTTTCTTAAGAACTTAGGTAAACACCCGAAGGTATTTCGGGTAATATATCATCAGGAAATCCGAATGTCAACGCCCCTCTCCTTGAGTCTTATATTTTCTTTTTTGGGGACAGGCGTGTAAAATACAGTTCAAACAAAAGTTCAAACAAATATGATCAGCCTGCTAAAACAATTCCTTAAGAAGTTCGTCAAAATCAAGCTCACGCCCAAAAAAGTATTCCTGACCGACCACTATCAGCGAATTAATCAAAGGCGGCAAGAACATCTCGCAAGCCTTGGGCTCAAGCTCTCAGGCCTCACCGTGCTTGAGGTCGGCGCCGGCATTGGAGATCACACGGGATTCTTTTTAGACCGTGGGTGCCAAATCACGAGCACAGACGCGCGGGAGGAAAATTTAAACCTACTCAGATCCCGCCATCCGAACGTAACCGTTAAGCGTCTGAACATGGACCAACCTGACCATGCTCTGAACGATGTCTTTGACATGGTCTATTGTTACGGGCTTCTTTACCATCTGAGACATCCGGCGGAAGCCATCCAGTTTATGGCCCGGCATTGCCGGAATATGCTTTTGCTTGAAACGTGCGTGTCCTTTAATGACGGCGATGCGGTGAATTCCTCTTTCGAGACCTCTGAGAATCCGGCGTTTAGTTTTTCGGGACATTGCTGCCGTCCGACACGAAAATGGGTGCAACGGGAACTAAAACGGCATTTTGAATTTGTTTATCTGCCGCTCACACAACCGAATCACGTGGAGTTTCCGGCCGACTGGGTAACCCCGCCCTCCGGTCCGCATCTGACACGTTCCATTTTTATTGCCTCCCGCGAAAAACTAATAAACCCTCTATTAACCGAAGAGATTCCCAGAGTCCAAACCAAGCATTAGATTGCTTGCCAAATAAGCAGAAAAGCCCTAAAATTTCCCATCCATGATTGTCCTTGGCATCAACGCTTATCACGGCGACGCAGCGGCCTGCATCGTGGCCGACGGCGAAATTAAAGCGGCTTGCGAAGAAGAACGGTTTAACCGAATCAAGCATTCCGCCGGTTTTCCTGTTTTGGCCATTCACGCTTGTCTTGAACAAGCAAACATTCCCTTTGAAAAAATAGACCGCGTCGGAATTTCACGAAATCCAAAAGCCAATTTATCAAAAAAAATCCGTTATGTCCTCAAAAGCGGAAAAAAAATGTCTGTCATTTTACGCTCACGTCTTGCAAACGCTTATCGAGTCATCCACCTCCGCGATGAATTGGAACGATTTTTTCCTGAGGCGCGATCGAGCAGAATAAAAATCCATCAAGTCGAGCATCATTTGGCGCATATGGCAAGCGCCTACTACCCGTCTCCTTTCGATCAAGCGGCCATTCTCTCAATCGACGGTTTCGGCGATTTCGTCAGCACCAAATGGGGTATCGGCCAAGACAACGGCTTGACGGTTCAAGGTCAAATTGAATTTCCTCATTCCATGGGAATTTTGTACACGGCGCTGACGCAATACCTGGGTTTTCCTCATTACGGCGACGAATTCAAAGTCATGGCGCTTGCAGCCTACGGCAGACCGCGATACGAACAAAAATTGAAAGAAATCATCAGGTCTGATTCGAAAGGAAATTTCAGTCTTAATTTAGATTATTTTCTTCATGCTTCTTCGGGCGTAGAAATGAACTGGAAAGAAGGTTATCCTCATCTGAGCGCCTGCTTCTCGCCGAAATTGATCGAACTCTTAGGTCCTGGGCGTGCTTCTCATGAACCGATTACGGAACGTCATTACGATATCGCCGCTTCTTTGCAAAAAACGTTCGAAAATATTTACTTCGGCTTTCTCCGGTCTCTTTTCCAAAAAAATCACCTCAAAAATCTATGCCTGGCCGGAGGTTGCGCTTTCAATAGTGTGGCGAACGGAAAAATACGCGAAGAAACGCCATATGAACATATTTTTATCCAACCCGCCGCCGGAGATGCGGGGACGGCGCTCGGAGCCGCTCTTTATCTCCAGCATACACAAAATAAAAAACAAAGCCGGATTCAACCGATGAACCATGTGTACCTGGGTCCGGAATTCGAAGCGAAAGACATCAAATCTGCTTTGGCCTTGGCTGGTTTCGAAAATTTCAGGGAGATGGATCAACCCAGTTTAATTCGGCAAACAGCCCAATCGTTAGCTCAGGGAAAAATAGTCGGCTGGTTTCAAGGGCGTATGGAATTCGGCCCGCGCGCTCTTGGCAACCGGAGTCTTCTGGCAGACCCGCGCCGTCCGGAAACGCGGGAATGGTTAAACCGGAGAATCAAAGCACGCGAAAGTTTCCGTCCGTTTGCTCCGGCCGTATTAAAGGAGGCGGTGCCTGAATATTTTGAAGCGGCCGAAGCAGATTTTTTTATGACTCGCGTTTTTAAAATCCGAGCGGAAAAACAAGCGCTCATTCCGGCAGTCTGCCATGTGGACGGCACCGGCAGGCTTCAGGCAGTCGCTCAAGAAACCAACCCAAAATTTTGGCTGCTCCTGAGGCAATTTCAAGCATTAACCGGAATCCCGGTCCTTCTGAATACCTCATTCAATGAAAACGAACCCATCGTTTGCACGCCGGAACAAGCGATTCAATGTTTTAAACGAAATGAAATCGACGTTCTGGCCATTGGAAATTTTTTCATCAGGAACAGAACGGAAACGCTTGAGGAGGATGCATGTTTTGGAAAAATAAACGCGTACTTGTAACCGGCGGCGCTTCCTTCATTGGTTCTCATCTGGTGGACGCTTTGGTCGTTCAAGGCGCCAGCGTGCGTATCGTAGATAATCTCTCGAGCGGAAAATTGAGCCATATTCAAAAACATATTGATCAGAACGCCGTCGAATGGATTTTTGGAGATTTGCTGGATCCCGAAATAGTCGCTAAATCCGTGGCCGGAAGCCAAATTGTTTTTCATTTGGCGGCGGACCACGGCGGAAGAGGCTATGTCGATTTAAAACAAGCCGAATGTTCGACAAACCTTATTTTAGACGGCCTTATTTTTCGCGCCTGCCACCGCGCCAGCGTCGAGAAAGTCGTCTATGCTTCTTCGGGATGCGTTTATCCAAACTACCTCCAAACCAATCCTGCCGAGGAAAAATATCTCGCCGAAGATATGGTGGGCCCGCCCTACGAATCGGATAACCTTTACGGTTGGGCGAAATTGATGGGCGAGCTCACTTTGAAAGCTTACCATCAACAATACGGGCTCAAATCTGCATCGTGCCGGTATTTCACCGTCTACGGCCCCAGAGGAAAAGAAAATCATGCCGTGATTGCAATGATCGCCCGCGCATTTATCCGTGAAAATCCGTTTGAGATTTGGGGCACGGGAGAGCAAATCAGAAATTGGACTTATGTGGAAGACATCGTTTCGGGCACTTTGCTGGCAGCTGAAAAAATTGAAGATGCCTCGGCGATTAACCTAGGCACGATGGAACGGATTCGGGTCGCTCGTGCCGCGAAAATGGTGTGTGAATTTTCCGGCCATGACCCTTCGTTTAAATTTCTTCCGGATATGCCGACAGGTCCGCTGAACCGAGTGGCCGACAATACAAAAGCATGTCGGCTTCTGGGTTGGCAGCCGAAGTTCAAATTTCGGGAAGGCCTTAAAAAAACAATGGAGTGGTATTTCCGGGAACGGAATCCGAAAACCGTTCAAGCAGAACTCACCGAAGCACTCATCGAGCGTAAGCGGCAGGAAGCGCCAACACTGTGAATATTTCCGTTATCGGCCTCGGTAAACTCGGTCTGTCTATGGCGCTGGCCATCGCGGGCAAAGGGCATCGCGTCATCGGAGTTGACATTTCGGATGAGGTCATCCGGAAACTAAAGTTAAAAGAGTCTCATATCCAAGAACCGCAAGTCTGTGAACTTTTAATCCAAACAACAGATCAGGGGCTTTTTGAACCCACGCAAGATTTCTCAAAGGCCATTTTTGAATCTGATCTGTCCATGATCTCAGTCAATACCTCGCAAAAAGCAGACGGAAGCATGGATTTGGAACAGGTGAAAGACGCGGCGAAAAAATTGGCGCATGTCATCAAGCAAAAAAAATCATTCCATATCATCGCGGTCAGCAGCACGATTCTCCCCGAAACCACCGACCGGATCTTGACACCTCTGATCGAAGAAGAATCTCAAAAAAAGGCGGGAGAGGATTTTGGCTTATGCGTCAATCCCGTCTTTATCGCATTGACCTCCGTGGTGCGCGATTTTCTGAATCCTCCCGTCGTCGTGATCGGCGAAAGCGACAAAACATCCGGCGCTTTTCTCGATCAACTTTATCATTCGATTTGTCAAAACCGGCCTCAACATGTTCACACCACGGCTTTGATGGCAGAGCTCATTAAAATGGCGCACAATGCCTACGCCACAACCAAAATGGCGTTCATCAATGAAATGGCTGATCTATGTTCAAAAATCGAGGGAGCCGATATCGAAGCTCTGACGGAGTTCTTTCGTGCGGGCGGCGAACGGCCCGGAAAATTCCTGGAAGCCGGTACGGGCTTCGGAGGCCCTTGTTTCCCAAGAGACCTGCGATTTTTTGCAAACTATGCGAAAGCAAGACTGCCTGCTCTGCCGCTCCTTGAAAGTATTTCTGCTTCAAATGCTTGGCATGCGGCTCATCTGGTCGATCTTCTCGAAGACGAATTAGGTTCTTTAAAAAAACGCAAAGTCGCCGTGCTGGGCCTTTCGTACAAACCCAATTCAGACATCACGGAAGCATCTTTTTCCATCCGCATCATCGAATCTCTTCTATCAAAAGAAGCGATCGTATCGGCCTACGATCCGATCGTTAAAGAAGTCAATCAATGGGAGGGTTCTGAGAATTTCAAAATTCATATAAACGCCCTAGATGCTTTAAGAGATGCGGATGCTTGTATCGTAGCAACGCCTTGGGGTGAGTTTAAAAAACTTAAAGTAAGGGATTTTGAAAATACGATGAAGCAAACCGTCGTCGTCGATCCCTGGCGCCTTTATCACAAATCTGAAATCAGAGAAACATTTCTTTTCCAAAAAACTTAAATCCACTCCAACATGCGCTTTGTTTTCCTCCACCAATACTTCGCGCCCGAAGCAGCGGGCTCCGCGGTTCGGCTGACGGAACTTGCCTTTGGACTCGCTCGAGCCGGAGTATCAATCGATGTCTACACGGGTTTGCCGAGTTATGAAGGAAAGCAAGCCGCTCCGAAGGCCGAAACACACGGCTTGCTGACGATTTACCGGCTCGGAAAAACCCGCTTTAACCGGAAAAAAAGCTACGGCCGTATTCTCAACGGCCTCACGTTTTTTCTTTCGGCGCTCTGGAAGCTGATTCACACCTCTAAAGATGCGTTTCTTTTTATCGGTTCAGACCCCCCTTTTCTGCCTTTTTTGGGCTATCTGATGAAACGGTGGAGAAATCAAAGGTATGTGCTTCACGTCGCTGATTTATATCCGGAGATCGCGGTCGCGCTCGGCATTTTTAAACCGCGCGGTTTCCCCCACCGTCTTCTAAATTTAACCAACCGCCTCAGCTTTTACCATGCGGAAGCAATTGTGACGTTGGGGGAGGCGATGCGCGAGAAAATTTGTTCGTATCTGCCGGAGGATATGCACGCGAAAGTGACCGTCATTGAAAATTGGGAAGATGGCGAGCGAATTCGGCCATTGAACAAGCCAGATAACTGGTTCGTCACAAAACATGATCTTTTTGAAAAAACCGTGGTGCTCTATTCCGGAAATTTGGGCCTTGCGCACAATTTGGAAAGCCTGATCGAAGCAGCTTTTTTATTAAGAGACGAAAAAAAAATTCAATTTCTATTGATCGGCGAAGGAGCTAAAAAGGCATCTCTCGTGGCTTACGCCAAGCGGCATACTTTGCCAAATATTCTTTTTCTTCCTTATCAGCCTGCGGACCACCTTCCCTACAGTCTCACGGCCGGAGACATTGCCGTCGTGTCCATGCAAAAAGGGAGCGAAGGTCTTTTTGTCCCTGGAAAACTGTATACCGCGCTCGCCTGCGGGCAGGCAATCCTCGGAATGAGCCCGCCCAATACAGAAATAGCGGACTTGATCGAACGCGAAAATTGCGGCATCGTTGTAGCCCCGGATGCTCCCGCAGAGATTGCGAAAGTCATTCTAAAACTTCATCAGCACGACACCCTCCTTTGGCATTTTCAAAAAAACGCGCGGGAGGCGTTCGAAAAATCGTTCACGAAAGAACGGGCTATCCGGCAATATGAAAAACTGTTCTCCTCCGTGACTCGCCGCGAACATGAATCTGCCTTTTCTCTGATCAACGGATAAATATTGTGAGTCTCAATCAATTAGATAGACCTGCCGCTCAGTTATCGGTCCGTTCCACCGTGATGATTCTGGCCATCATTTTATTTCTCTCGTTCGCCATCAAACTCGGGCTCAGATTTTATCTGTCACAAAGCATTAATTTTTGGGAAACGGGCTACTTTTTTTACCATCAAATGGCTTCCAATCTTTTGCAAACCGGAGAACTGTACCTTCAGAAAGGGCACAGCTTATACGAAGCCTCAAAACTGTACGCGATTAGAACGCCTCTGTACCCCCTTTTCATTGCCGGAATATCTTTTTTGAGCCAGAACTCGGCGGCCGCGCTCATAAGCGCTCAAAGCCTCATCTCAACCCTTACGGTGCTGCTCGTGTTCCTCACCGCTCTTGAAGTGCCGCTCTCTCGGAACCAAGCGATATTCGGGGCCCTGCTCTATGCGTTCTATCCGTACCCGCTCTTTCATGACACACAACTTCAAGAAAACGTTCTCTATAATTTTTTCTCGATGCTGTCGGTTTGGACGCTCCTGATCGGAATCAGAAAAAATCAAAACGGATTTTTATTCGTCTGCGGAATGGCGCTTGGCGCCGCCACACTGACCCGGGCTTCTCATATCGTCCCTGCCGCCGCGCTAACCGGTTTTGTCTTCTATTTCTTGAGCCGGAAAAGGGGAAACGCAATTCACGTTACTTTTGTGGTTTTAACGGCTTTTGTTTTAACCCTTGCGCCGTGGCTGATTCGGAATCAACGCGTGCTCGGCTCACCCGTTCTCACAAGCCTGACAGGCGGCGCGTTAAGCGAGGCTCATAATCCGTATACTTTCCTTTATTATCCGTTTCGGGGAAGCATTGATCAAAGCACGGGTTATTATAGAACTAAACTGAATCAGGAACACGATCAATTGCCGGCTGGCGAAATGGCTCAAAACAAATGGCATCGAAAACGGGCGATGGCATACATTCTGGCTCATAAAATGGACGTGCTGCGAGGTGGGATTTTAAAAATGGCAGTTAATTTTCTTGGAATTCTCTCTCCCCTTCAAACACCGGCTAAGAACTGGATTTATTTTCTCTCGTATTGGACTCTAACTTTGCTGATGCTTCGCGCGCTTCTGGATCTTCTTCATACGCTTTTCTTTAAGGTATTTCTCATTCTGTGCGGCTCTCAGGCGCTTGTTTCATTTATCTTTTGGGCCCATACCAGCCACCGCTCGTTTCTGGACCCTTTGCTTGCGATCGGCGCCGGAGTCGGCCTTGCAAAAATAATGGAATCCAAGAAAGTCACTTGATGACTTCGGCGCAGCGATCAGACAGCACACGCTCATAAAGCTGGAGCCAAGCATCTAAAACCCGATCCCACGAATAAGTCTCCCGGACAAATTGACGTCCTCGCCGGCCCATCTCGCGTCTCAGTGCGGCATCACCCAATAAACGGGAAATGGCTTCCTCGACTTTTTCATCCTCAAGTGAGGTTACCAATCCTGCTTCATGCCGGCGGATTTCAGCCGCTAAATTAACCTGGGGGCTTACGACAACCGGAAGGCCCGCGGCCATTGCCTCCAAAACGGCAAGGCCAAAATTTTCCTGATGGGAGAGAAGACAAAAAAGATCGCTATTTAAAAATAAACTGAGTTTTTCTACGCCTTCCACAAAACCGATTCGCGTGACTCGATTCCCAATATTTCCCTCTTCGATCCAGCGTGTGAGATATTTGCCGTAATTTTCATCATCCGGTCCGGCAATCACCAGATGAATATCATCCCGCTTTTTCGCCAGCCGAGTAAACGCGCGGATTAAAAAATCTAATCCTTTTTTAAAACTAAGGCGCCCCAAGAACAGAATTATTTTTTGGTTGCCGGTTTCCGGGAGCCGCTTGCGAAAAGAGCCTTGCGGCGGCGTTTGAAGATACGGCTCTAGGTTCAAACCGAGCGGAACGACAACCGACTTTGAGCAGAACGCGTCACGGATTGATCTTTCCTTTTCTTCTTCGGTCGTAAACTGAATTGCGGCCGCGTTCCGAAGCGTTTTTTCTTCACGCAGTAAATAATAAACCTTTTTTCTCATTCGATGGTGCTTGAGGCAGTAAGGATCCAGCATGCCGCAGGGTCGCACCAGATAAGGAACACCTTGAGTTTGACACATTCGGCTCGCGATGAAAATTGGAAACGTCCACAAACCGTGAATGTGTACGACGTCGAATTCCTGAATCTTCTCCTTGAGCCTCTTTGCCAAGGACGGCGCGTAACAGTAGCGGCCAAGAGACGATTTGAATAATTCGATCGAGATCCCGCGATCACAAATCTTTTTTAAGAATGCGTTCGAATTAGCCAATCCATAGTCCGTAGCGTAAATCGAGACGTTCTGACCGGCTGAAATCAGTGCTTCTGAAAGTTCTAAAACGGCTTGAGCGGGCCCTCCCGACGCGGGAGAAAGACTGGAGATAACTTGCAGAATTCTCATAGGGAAAAGACAAACCGTGCCAAAGACCTTACGTCCAAGACGAGCCGAGGATCAAGTTTTGCCGCTTCCAATAGTTTGGCCTTCACCTGTCCTTTATCCCGAAGGCGCCAGTGAAATTCCGCCATTTTACGAAGCACGCGGCTTGTGCGGATTCGGTTTTGTTGACCTGCGTTCAGAGTTTGAAGCTCCGTTAATTGTTTTTCCAAAATGGCGAGATAAATCTGGGATACAATCTCCGGCGTGAACTCGGTAAATGAATTCGCTCCATGTTTGCGATATTGTGCCACCGCCGGAGGGTCCAAAAGAAAAAAAGAATGACCAAAAGCAAATCGCAAATACCAATCATAATCCTCATAGATCGGAAACGTTTCATCATAAAAACCAACGCGGCTCACTAAATCTCTGCGAAAAAGAATGGTGGAAGAAAAGATCGCGCTGTGATCGGCTAGAAGCCACAAGTAACCGGAACCAAAATTCCGTTCAAAACGGTAAGTTTTCCGGAGAGAATTGGTTTCTTCTGCCTTTAAATTCCCTTCCGCGTCAATCACAGACACTTCGCCGTGAACCAACCCAATATCTGACCTTTGATCCAATAAGCGAACGCCCCGCGACAGGCGATCCGATTTCCAAACATCATCCGCATCTAAAAAAGCGATATATTCGCCTCGCGCCCATGTCAGTCCTGTATTTCTGGCATGAGCGCGCCCTGCGTGCTCTTGGCGGCGATATCCGAGTTTGGAGCCGAAGCGTTTGACCATTTGCTCGGTTTCATCCGTAGAGCCATCATCAATCACCACAACCTCAAAATCAGAAAAAGTTTGAGCGAAAACGCTTTGGATGGCAGCTTCCAAATAACGAGCCGCATTAAAGGCTGGAATAATAACGGAAACTTTTGGAGCGCTCATACCGAAGCCACAGGAGCCTTGCGCCAGATTTCGCCGTTACAATATTGCCAGCGTTTCAAAACGTAAAGCGACCACGGCAATGACCAATGAATCTTACGTTCCAAAAACTTGGTCCAAATTTCTTCAACGATTGCCCGTTTTAAAAAAGGAGAATTTCCAGAAACCTCACCATCAAGCAAAACCTCTTCTGTTTCTGATTTCAGATCCCGGCGCAGCCAAGTCTCCATAGGAAGAATGAACCCTTGTTTGGGCCGATTCACAAGCGAAATAGGTAAATCGTCGGCCAGTATTTCTTTCAACCACGCTTTGTTTCCGTAGGAATGAAATCGATGCTTGGCATGGGCGCTGAAAATGCTTGCCAGAAACTGTTCGTCTAAAAAAGGAACGCGTACTTCGATGGAATGGCTCATGCTCATGACATCGGTATCTCGGAGCAGTTGATCCCTTAAATAATGACGATATTCCAAATAAATCATCCGTTCCAAGTCCGTCTTGAAACCGTCCGTTTCTCCTTCAGGAAACGATACGGATAGATCGTCACATTCTTCTGCCAGAAGTTCCCGAACTATCGTTGACGGAAAAAGGCCGCGATAAGTTTGATAAATGGCTCCCATTGCAGGTTTCTTTAACCCAACCAACCGGCGAAGACCGGTAGATCCAAACAGGCCAAAAACTTTTGCTCCGGAATCAACGAAAAAAGGACGCATCGAATCCGGCACATGATTGAGAAAAAACATCCATTGAAATAAAAGCTTCGCATGACGGAAATGGGAATAGCCGCCAAATGCCTCATCCCCTCCCAAGCCGGAAAGAAGCACGCGAAGCCCTAATTGAGACGCAAGACGGGTCATGACATAAGTATTCAGACCATCAACCGTGGGTTGATCCATGGCCTTGATAAAGGGGCTGATTTGTTCGCGAATCTCCCTTCCGCTCACCGGGCATTCGTGATGAACGGTGTGAAACTTGCGGCTCGCGATGTTTGCAAATTCGGATTCATCATGATCTCGCTCTTGAAAACCGACCGTGAGCGTGTGAAAAGACCCGGGTTTTACGCGGCTCGCAAGCGCCACCAGCGTTGATGAGTCAAGCCCGCCGCTTAAGGGAATGCCAACAGGCACGTCGCTCGTGAGCTGTTGCCTCACGGCCTCTTGGAGAAGCTCCTGCCAAGAAGGGCCATTCATTCCTTCTTCTTCGAAAAGTTCTTTCAAACTCCAATAAGAATGAAGTGATGTGCCTTGGGAATTGCGCAGCAGATAGTGGCCGGCGGGAAGCATGCGGACTGATTCAAAACCGCTCGAAGGTTCAGGGATGGAACCTAACAAAAGAAATTGAGCCAATGCGTTTCGGTCCTGACGATTCGGAACCAATTGACTTCCAACAATGGCTCTGGCTTCGGACGCAAAAACGAAAAAAGAATTTTGTTCGGCATAATAAAGCGGTTTGATTCCAAGCCGGTCACGGGCCAGAAAAAGTTGCCTTTTAGGTTCATCCCAAAGAGCAAAAGCAAACATACCTTTCAAATGTTCAAGGCACCCAATGCCCTCCTCTTCGTATAGATGGACGATCACTTCAGAATCGGTCTGTGATTTAAAACGGTGGCCCTTTCCTTGAAGCTCATGACGCAATTGGCCGAAATTATAAATCTCGCCGTTTGAAGCAACCCAGATCGTACCATCCTCATTAGAAATGGGCTGATTCGCTGATTCTGAAAGGTCAATAATACTTAATCTCCGGTGGCCCAAAATGAATTCGTGAGCATTGTAGAACCCTTCAGCATCAGGACCGCGGGATTGAAGAATCTCAAGCATGGCTCGGCACGCAGAAATTTCTCTGGGAGTGACCGACCCATTTCGAATATGAATCCCGGCGATTCCACACATAGCTATTTCCAAAACATCCTTGCCACCAAAAAAACAGTGAGAACAAAAAGCGGCAGCACTGCCCCAGCAGCCCAAACAATCAGGCGGCCAAACCGAGGCGACTCTTGATTCAAGGAGAACTTTTCCGTTGGTGTACGAGAAACAATGGGCATTTGAGAAGGCGAGACTTCAAAAAGATGATGGCTCGTTACCGGAAACTTCCGAAAGGCAATGAAAAAAATAAACATCATGTAGAAAAGGATTGATGCAATTTGTTGATACCGCGCCGCTGTCAGGGCAAACCCGGCAAACCCAAAACCCAAAGCCACAAGATAGAGCAAAGCAACCACCTGCGGCTTCGTAAAGCCAAGGGCGAGCAAGCGGTGATGGATATGCCCCAAATCAGGATAAAAAATTCGCTGCCAAGAAAAAACGCGCCGAGAGAAACTTTTCGAGACCATCCATTCGGACGACCACCGCCTCATGACCGCAAAAATTGCGTCTAAAATGGGCAAACCTAAAATAACGATCGGTATGGCCAAAGCAACCGCCGTTGAACTCTTTTGGGCACCGCACAGAGCAATAAAAGCGATCAGAAATCCGAGGAATAAACTGCCCGTATCTCCCATGAAAATAGAGGCCGGATAAAAATTATAACGAAAAAATCCGACAAGACTGCCCACCAGGAGGATCGAAAGCAGCGCGATTTGAACATTTTCCAGAAAAAGAGATACGGCAAAAAGCGTCATCAAGGCAATTAAGGAAACGCCCGCCGCTAAACCGTCTATGCCGTCCATAAAATTAATCGCGTTGATGATAAAAAGAAACCACAGCAACGTGACCGGAACGCTTAAAACACCCAACTGAATGGTTTCACCGCTGAAGGGATGGGTAATGCCTCCGATTTGGTAACCGAAATAAACGATAATCAGGGCGGATAAAATTTGAAAAACAAGTTTCCATTTATAATTGACTCGATATCGGTCGTCCAAAATTCCGATCAATACCAAGGGGAGCGCGCCGAAAAACAAATGGTGCAATCGAAACTGTAAAAAAAGCGGGCGATGAAAGTAGAAAACATGGCCCAGCTCGATACAGAAAAGAGCGATAAAGAAAGCTAGAAAAATAGCGGCGCCGCCCATGGTGGGAATTGCGCGTTCATGCGGTTTACGCTCACTCGGTACATCAAGTGCTCCCCACCGAATGGCAAGGATTCGAATTAAAGGAGTCAAACAATGCGCCAGGACGGCTGAGGCCAGGAAACAAACAAGCACATAAAACCAAAGTTTCACGCTATCGGTTCTCCTGATGACGCTGTCGAGACAGATAATAACTTAAGACGACGAACATCCAAAAAGAAAACGTATATGAACTTCCCACGGAATAAAGCCAACTCTCAAAAAATACATTCACAAGGCCGCCTAAAATAGAACCCTGTATGGCCGCCTCGAGCCAAAGCCCTTCCCCGCTCGCCATTCCGTTTAACTGAAAAGTCCTCAGGAAGAAAAATAAAAAAAGCGGCACATAAAAAATGCAAGTCCCGACTAATCCGAGTTGACTGACCAAACCGATATAGGAATTGTGGGCATAGGCGCCGCTATGCTCTTGAAACACAATGTCAAACCGTTGAAACAATTGATCTTCCGTCCCAAAACCGTACCCGAACCACGGGCGAACGCGAATCAACCGCATCACCTCTTTCCACGCTTCCAAACGTCCGCTACCCGTCGATATCGTTTCAAATCTGAAATATTGTTCAATCAAGGAGGAGCCAAATAGTTCGGAATATAAAAATAAACACCCAATCAAAAAAAGAAGCCCAAGCATCACGGTCTTGCGATACCTTCGCTGATAAAACATGAAGAAATATCCGGATCCAAGCAACGTACTGACCATCCCCGCGCGAGATTGAGACAGGACCAAAGCGATTCCCGTAAGCAGCAAAAGGAAAAGTGCAAGCCGCCGGCGCGAGCATAAATAGCTCCACAAAGCAATCGGGACAAGGATAGCCGCATAAGCGCCCACCGCATTCGGATTGACAAACACGCCTGAGAAACGTCCCTTGCCAAGCAAAAAAAATCCGAGCAAAAAAATGACAAAGGAAAAGGAAACAAAATCCTGGAGAATAATCCGGATTCGTGTCGGGTCCCCAACCACATAGATCCAAACCCCCCAAAAAACAGAAAGGTAAAAAAAAGCGGTGGCGATCGATCGTTCCCGCGTCAGAGAAGGAAAAATGGAGTATGTTTCTGAATAAAATGCTAAAGCGAGAAACGCAAGCGCCCAAAAATCAATCATTCTCAGATACCTCTGAACACGACCCAGCATCCAGTGTGCGATCGCCATCGTTGCAAGCGTGATCAGAAAAACCCATCTTAACGTAAACGCGGCGGCGGCGACCGGCTCGTAGTAAACAGCGCACAAAATAAAACTTGCCGTGGCGCAAATAATCGTGTACCGGATTTCGCTGAAAAAAAGAGTGATGATGCCAAAACCCACAATCAGCAGCTGTAAAACCTGCCATTGATTCTTCGCGATCAGAGAACCCAGGTAACTGGGAAGAATAATGAGTGCCATGATAAACAGCCCCAACCAAAGCAAATATAAAATGGCGCTTTTGGGAATCACTCGCTGCATGTTTAAAACTCCTTACCGAAGAAACGGTTGAGCGGCGTCCCGTAATGATGGGAAACCCCGCAGGCAAGAAAGGCAAAAACCAGGATCAAGCAAAAAATCGACATCGAAATCATTTTTTTGTTTTTTGAGCGTTGATACAAAAATCCAAAGATAGAACCGGCCATAATCGACAGTCCCAAAGTGGGAATGTACAACTGCCTCGAGTGCCCGGCAAAACCGATGTCTAACATATAAATGAGATAACTTGAAATCATCCAGAGATAACCCCATAAGAAATCAATGGCAAGCCAACGCAACCGATACCGTTCTGTGCTTTGAGTCTCTGAGTTATAAAAACAAAAGCGATAATATACGATGCCTGCGACAATCAACATGAGCAGAATGGGTGGATTTTCCGCAAGCGAAACGATACTGCTCAAGATCCATTCGGGTGAAAACATCTCAAAAAGTTTCCGGGCATAATGATATTGAACGGATACAAATCCGCGAAAGATGTTGAATTCAAACAAGGGATTCCGATAGTGAGGAAATAAGAAATAAAGAATAAAATAAATCACCGGCCCGAGGGTCAAAAGCAATCCATTTCTAAGACTGCTTAGGATCGCATTTCTCCACCCGCTTTCTTCCTTCAGCCGCAAAACCATCTCCAAAACGGCAAGCATGATCACACTTTGAAAAAAGGAAGGATACCCCAACAAAAGGACAAAAAGCAAAATGTTCATCACCAGGTATCCGACACTAAGAGGCGCCAAACGAATTTCCTTTCTCAAACGAAGATATAGGAAACAGGCGCCTAGAAAAATCGTAAAGTCTGGCTGCAACATAATTCCCGTCCAAAAAACGGCTTCATAGTGAAGCGGCAGAGCCAGAAAAATAGAAGCGGTCACCAAAGAAATCAAATAGGGTATTTGCATTTTTTTTAATAACACCCAAAAAAGATAGGAGTTCACCAAATGAAGAAAGGCAATCAAAAAGTGATGAAACTCTGTGCCTAAACGAAATCCAATCCACCCATAAACGGCAAACGAGATGCTCCGTTCAAAACCCACGCTCCCGTCCAACCAGCCCCACCAAAAAGCTCTGCGAATGGCTTCCGCCAGTGAAATGTCTTGCGTCAGCTTCCAGTAGTACGTCCAAGCGTCGCTGAAATAAGGTACGGTTAAACTCCAGATTCCCCAGGCAAAGGACCAAATACAAAACAGGCCCCAAAAAACGCGCTGCTCAGAACTCGCCTTGACCCTTGGAACGCTGATCATCGCCTTCCTTTGGATAAATTTTGCTCGAAAACATGCAAACTAGATTCAATGAATCCGACAGCGCCTTGGCGGGGATGAAAACCTTTAATCATCTCGAGTGAGCGCTCACCCATTGATTTCCTCAGTTGATCATCCTTGACTAAGAGGTCCAGATAGCGTGCAAGCTCATCCTCCTGGCCTGCAGGAAACTGGTATCCGTTAACACCATGTTGGACCAGATCATAGGCAGCGCCGACACGGTCTGAAACAATCACGGGCAAACCAGCAGCCATGGCTTCATTAATGACCAACCCCCACTCATCTCGAAAGGAAGGCATGACTAAAAAATCAGAAACGCCGTAATACAATGGAAGTTCGTCCTGCTGTTTAAAGCCCTCGAAAAAGACGCTTTTCAGACTTTTCTCTTTGCAATATCGCCGATAATGTTTCTCGCCGGGGCCGTCTCCTACCAAAATCAGTCCGATTTCCTCATGACCCGGTAATTTTGAAAAAGCCTCTAGCAGCGTCCGAATTCCTTTTGCATCCACTAACAACCCCACATACAAAATCAAGCGGCGGGGCCATTTCCGCTCTTCCTTTAACTGCTCCTTGGAAGCACAAAACGACCTGGAGGAAGAATAAAAAAAATCATTATCAACGGCATTGGGTGCCGCATAAATCCGATCGGAGTGGGCGCCCAAATCGAGCAAAAAATTGCGCGCAAGCTTGCCGGGAACAATATAGGCGGAAGATTGCTTTACCATTGCCCTTCGATAAAACATGGCCCACCATTGTTTGAGTCGAATGCTCAGCGCGTGGCTTTCAGACCAAAGGATGATTTGTTTCCGGAACAATTTTGCGAAAAAATAAGCCATCAAAAATGAAGGGTGTTGATAACCTCCGCAAATAATGACGTCCGGATTGATCTGTAGGAGTTTCCCAAAAATCATGGGATTAAAAAAAACCGGAAAACGACGGTTGAGCGGAATTCCAATGCCCCACGAAACAAGATACTTAAACTGAAGATCTTGCTTGGAGATCTTCCATTTACGGTCTCCGGAGGTTTCGGCAAAAAAAATAACATTCAAATTGATTCGTGAATCCTTGGCAATTTCGTTAAATACTGGAATCCGGTAAGGTGAGATAATTTCGGTTAATACCGCAACCTTGCAAACAGCCCCTTTGAGCACGGTTTCAAAACCTGCGAGGACTTCTTGAGCGGTTTGGTCCCAATTAAAAGAAGCGGCTCGTCTTAGACCTTTCTCACGCAGGTCATCACGTAACGACGGATTGTGTAAAAGCTTGCTGATTGCTTCTGCTAACATGCGTGGATTGCACGGATCAACCAAAATACCAGCGTCCTGAACCACTTCTGGAACCGCGGTCACATCAGAAGCAACGACAGGCGCCCCGCAAGCCATCGCCTCTAAAGGTTGAAAACCAAATCCTTCATAAAGCGACGGATCGACATAGGCTTCCGCAGCTTGGTAAAGCTCAATCAATTCGTTGTCTGAAACAAATGGCAATCGAATGACGAGGTCATTCTCGGAGCGTTCTATCTGGACATCGTTGGAATCTATCGGGTGGCCGACAATGACAAGTTTGAGACCTGGAAATTCAAATCGCACCTGTTCAAAGGCCGCTAAAACAGTTTCAGTATTATCGCGGGAATCTCCCGTAGAAAAATGCAACAAATAGGGGTTTCCCGCACTGACACGGCTCCGGACGATTGAAACAGAGTCAGCTGTGGCGGCAGGTTTAAAATTGCTTTCGCAGGCGGCGTAAACCACTTTAATTTTCTCTTCCGGGACGTGAAATTTTTTAGCCAAATCTTCTTTCGTAAATTGAGAGCCGGTCATCAAGAGGGCTGCTGTTTGGAGGCTCCTCGGAAAAACAATTGAGTCATAGGTTTCGGCGAGACGATGATACCAACGGGGATTGAATCCCACCTCCCGTTGACGATTCATTCGATAAGTTGGAATTTCAAACAGGTGCATGACAAAAGGAATTGAAGTCATAAACGGAAGCCGGTCAGAAGTCACATACATTAAATCGAGCTGATAGCGTTTCACAAATTTCGGCAGTTGGAATTGGTCCCAGATCACTTTTTTTGAGATTGACACCTCTACAAAATGCCAATTGGAGCGTTCCGGCGAAAATGCTTCACAAACGCCGGGCCGGTGAAAAACAAAAAATTCGTGCTGGGTTTCAAGGCGCATCAATGCCTGAATGATATTTTTCTGGTAGCGGGAAATTCCCTTTCCTTCTTTCTTTATGGCCGTCGCGTCAATGCCTATTCGTGACATGTCAGCTCTTCTTGCGCCAAAAGAGGCGCCTCGACGGAACGCACGCAACGATCGTAGAGGCTAAGAATGGCATTTGTCATCTGATCTTCGGAGAATTGCTCCCGAACCCGCCTCCGCCCTGCCTCGCCCATTTGTCGTATGCGACGTGGGTCTGAAAGTAAAGAGACGACCGAACTGGAAAGTGCCCGCCAATCACTTGGAGGAACCAAAAACCCTGTTTCACCTCGAACCACGAGTTCAGGCACGCCGCCTACTTCCGTTGCCACTACCGCTTTTCCCAAAGCCATTGCTTCTAAAAGAACGAGCGGAAAGCCTTCGATTTTTGAAGAAAGCACAAACAGATCAAACGCGTTGAGCAATTCCAAAACGTCCGGCCGATATCCCGTAAAAATCACTTGCTTCGTTAATCCGGACTCAAAAACGAGCTGACGGAGCTCGCGTTCATAATTTCCGCCTTGTTCTATGTCTTTTCCCACGATCATAAAGATAGACTCTGGAACTTTGGCTAAAATTTCTCTCGCCGATAAAATAAACTCCCGTTGTCCTTTTGCCGGGCATAATCTGCCGACCGTGCCGATCAATCGTTGTGTAGAATTGAGACCAAACTCTTTTAAAACGGCTTCGCGCGGCCGCAAGTTCGTAAATTGATTTGAATCGACGCCATTATAAATCACTTTGGCTTTGCCATAGATCTTTCCTTCAGTCAGAAGTGTTTCCTTCGTTGCTTCCGAAACGGTGATCATTTCGTCACACAACCGAGCCGTCCAAAGATCCGCTAAAACCTGGTAAGCACGAATGAGCGGATGTTTTCTAAAATGATTCGGCAGATGAAGATGAGAAATCACCGGAATTCCAGCAATCCAAGCGCCCAAACGAGCTTGCACATTCACCTGCACCATGGCGTGAGTATGAACAAGGTCGGCTCGCTCTTTTTTTAGAATCCCGGCCAACCGCAGGGCGTTAAAAAAATGATAGGTTTTCCAGGCAGGAATAATGTAAACGGGAATGTTCTCCTGCCTGAGACGCTCGGTAAATGATCCTTCCGTCGGAGAAATAACGATCGCCCGATCACCACGTCTCGTAAGCGCTTCGATCACTTGTCCGCAAACCACTTGGCCGCCGGCCACTTCTCCGCCAACGATGACATGTGCCACTTTCACGGAGAAATCTCTAACATCGTGTTTGATAAACAGGAATTTCTTCAGTGAGCAGCGGATTTGTCAACTGATGCCTGGAGGCAATAAAAATAGACCGCGTTGGATGCAAGCGCGGCTGTAATGCCGTCCAATCGATCGGAAACTCGACGTGATTTGGCTGCGTAAGCGGCAGGTACACAAACTCAAAGTTCCGTTTCAGCTCACGATACACCCATTTTCGAGTCGGCTCACAGCAATGTCCCGAAAAGCTCAAGGCCGGATTTTCGGTGGATTCGGAAGATGGATTCAGAAATTCACCGTCGCCGGAAGAAACGCGAGTTTCAAGCAAAAGCATTTTGCGGCAATGTTCGGACATGAATTGAATCGCATTAGCCGGTTTGCCCAGATGATAAAGGAGGCCGTAACAACAAATAATGTCGAAGGTATCGTTCAACGTATGATCGGGTTGTTCGAAATCCAAACGTTTGACTTGGGCTGCGGGATGCTGCGATTTTAACAATTCCAAATTTTCTTCTCTCGCGTCGACACAGGTCACGCACGAAGCGCGGGCCAGAAAAAAACCCGTAAGAGCTCCGCCGCCGGCTCCTGCTTCCAATAGGGAAGCCGTAAAGTCTAAGCCGAGATTCGCAAGATGTTCAAGCCGTCTTTGGGTAATTTCAAGGTAGTAACGATTCTGTAAAAATACCTTTTTGGGGGTAACCTTGATGTTCAACCGTTTTTTAAGGTATGTCTTTAAGGAACTAATCATGCTTTTACCTTGCCATATTTTACACTTCAATGTCTTAAAAGAAAATGGTATAAAACGCCTATGCCTTCTTTTTCTATCGTGATGCCTTCTTTCAATCAAGCCCATTTTATTGAAGAGGCGGCCGAAAGCGTACTGAAACAGAATTATTCGCCCTGTAATCTTACGGTGATCGACGCGGGCTCCTCGGATGGTACGCTTTCATTGTTAAAAAAATACGGGAGCGAAATCACGGTCATCTCGTGTCCGGGTGCCAAACAAAGCGAGGTGATCAACAAAGGATTTGACCATGCGACGGGAGACATCGTCGCCGTTTTGAACGCCGACGATATGTTTCTGGAGGGGGGATTGCAAATCGTGGCGAATTATTTCACCCACCATCCCGAAACGGATATGATTTACGGCGACTTTACGATCATGGACGAAGATGGCAAAAGATTGATGACCGATCGGGAGATTTCCTTTCATTACTTCTCCTATCTTTTTTTAGGTAAATTTATCATGTTTCCGACGGTTTTCATCCGACGCACCACTTATTTGAAAATCGGCCGTTTCGACACGTCCTTGGATTATGCTATGGACATGGATTATTGGCTGCGCGTCAGCCAAGCAGGCGGCCGCATTTGCCATCTGCCTTACTTGTTGGCAAGTTACCGGTGGCATCCCGCGAGCAAAAGCATCCTTTGCCCTGAAAAAGCAGAGGCAGAGGCTCAAATGGTACGCGGGCGCCATCTCAAAGGATTACTCAAACACGGATTGATACATCGCACGATTGCTCTCCTTTATAAATTAAGAAGAATTTTCCTTAAACTTTTGGGAGCCAAATATCAAAGCCTCCCCCAGCCTTTTATTTTCCAATTATGGAAGAGAGGTCTGAAAAAGCGGCCTGTTCAATCAAGCTTTGCGGGGTTTCGAACAAACCCCCACTAGGAAAAGTGCTCCCGATAAGTCATTTTCGTTGATCACAAGATCATTCAAGCTCAGATCGGCGAAAGGCACGGTCCCCACAGCGTAACTAAGACGTGTGATCGATGTGGGCAGTCGGAATTTTTTTCGGAGATTAAAAAAATCGAGCCGCTGCAGAAAACGATGAAGGAATGTTTGTTTTCTTTTCTGGCCAAACATCGTGACCGAATCAAAATATCCGCCTAGCAATTTCGAAAAGTCAGAGGCCGACCATTCTTGGACATGAAACGGATTTTCAGGCGTCTTTGTGCTCTTTGAAGCGCATGGAGTCGAAACTACGTAGACGCCGCCCACTTTTAACACACGCAACACTTCGCTTAAATAAGCTTCGACATCAGAAATATGCTCAATCGTTTCAAACGAAATGACAACATCAAACAAATCGTCGTCAAACTCAAGATGAGCCGCGTCCATGATCTCAAAATGGAGGT
>CAZPKZ010000008.1:0-6421 GCA_964587285.1 uncultured bacterium
TTCACAGAAAAACAACCGCGGAAGAAATCTGGCGTGATACCGACGGAAAAGCCGATATTTTAATTTCCGGAATCGGCACGGGCGGAACGATCACAGGCGTAGGCGAGGTGATTAAGACGAAAAAGCCGTCATTTAAATGTATCGCAGTCGAGCCGAAGGAATCCCCCGTTCTCTCGGGCGGTAAGCCGGGACCGCACAAAATTCAAGGAATCGGCGCCGGCTTTGTTCCGGATATTTTGAATACCAAAATGATCGATGAGATTGTTCAAGTCTCAAGCGAAGAAGCGTTTAAAATGGCCCGCCGCCTTGCTAAAGAAGAAGGCATTTTAGCCGGAATTTCATCCGGCGCGGCCGTGCACGCGGCGCTCGAAGTGGCCAAAAGGCCGGAAAATCGAAAGAAGCTGATCGTGGTCATTCTTCCGAGCGCCGGCGAGCGCTATTTAAGCACGGCTTTGACCGAGGAAGTCCGCGAAGTAGCAAGCGCGCACGCCTAAAGTTTCCCAAGAGAACTTGAAAAAGTCCGTTTTGTTGGTCGGACATGGAAGCAAGCTGAGCGGTTCGAGCGATGCTCTGAACCTAGTGCTTGTAGGCCTCCAAAAGAAAGAGCCCGCTACCTTTTTCCAAGCCGCTTTCCTGGAAATCCGGCCGCCCAGTATTCCTGAAGCGATTGAACTCTGCGTCAATCAGGGCGCTGATGAAGTGATTGTCATTCCTTATTTTGTGCAGGCCGGAAAGCACGTCGTCCAAGACATTCCCAAAATTGTCTCCGAGGCCAAAATCAAATATCCTGACCGGCATATTTACCTCACGGACTACCTCAGTTTTGATGAGCGTATTATTTCTATTGTGGAAGATCGAATCTACAGGGCGCGCGAAGCCTTGAAAGCAGTCTAGAAATGAACCGCGGGGTTCTTTCCTCTCTATCAAAAGCGGTTTTGGTGGCTCTCGCCGCCTCTTTTATTTATTTCTCTGTCCTTGAGCCGTTTTCCATTCTTGAGATTCCAAAACTGAAAATCCAAGATCTTTTCTTTGCAACCCGGTATTTTTTCAACTCCCCGAGCGCCCTATGGAACAAAATTGTTTTAATTATCGTAGACGATGAATCCATAGAGCGGATTCATCAAAAATGGCCTTTCCAAAGAAGGATTTACGCCGAGCTTCTTGAAAAAATAACAGCTTCTAATCCGCGCCTCGTAGGCTTTGATTTTATTTTCTCAGGCAGAGGAGAACCTTCGGATGATTTTTTACTGGCTCAAGCGCTTGAAAGATCAAACAGGACCGTCTTAGCGTCCGTCGTGGACGCGGACGGCAATCACATTTTGCCTTTGAAAGAATTTGCCGTCGCGGCCAAAAGTTCCGGCACGGTCAATAAATTGCTCGACCCCGATCTTCATGTCAGGCGTTCGCGCGTCATCTATCAGGATCAAAAAGGAGAATGGGCCACATGGCCTTGGGAAATTGAAATGATGATTTTCCTTCTTGGTTTGGACCGAACCGCCTATCGCGTAACTGAAAGCGGCATTCAGTTTGATTTGGGGCGGTTTTTCGTCCCGTTTTATGAAACGAGAAAAGCGTGGGCCATGATTAATTACAGGCTAAATCTCAAAGACATTCAATCGATTCCGTTTTGGCGCGCGCTTGAGGATAAAAACCTTCCGTCCAGACTTGGCGAAAAAATCGTTTTGATCGGAACGACTTCCCGGATTTTGCATGACGATTATCATACGCCCCTTGGATTGATGCCGGGCGTCGTTGTCAATCTCAACTGGCTTTCGAATTTGCTCGCCGGAGACTTCCTCAAAAAAATCCCGATGATTTTCAACGTTCTATTTGTTTTCTTTTTCGTTTGTGCCGCTTCTTACCTGAGCCTTCGCGAAAATATCCTGCGAGGGTTTATCCTGCTTGCCCTAGCGAGCGCTGGATTTTTAGCTGGTTTTTTTATTCTTTTTTGGAACAATTATTTGGGCGATTATTTAACGCCCTTTCTTCTGGGATGGGCGGCTTTTGTGGGAATCGCTTTTTATCGCTACTTCAACATGTTTCTTGAAAACACTCAACTGAGAGGAAAAGTCATCACCGATCCGTTAACGGGCCTTTACAACCGGAGGTTTCTGGAGACTCAAATTGACGCCGAGCTTGAGAAAATGATTCATATCAAAGGGTCTCGGAAGACGGATCCCTTGGATGAGCTTTCCATTTTGATGATTGATATCGATGACTTTAAAAAGGTGAATGACACTTTTGGGCATCAGTTTGGAGATGACGCTTTGAAAAATATAAGTTTCTCATTTCAAGAGAACATCAGAAAAAATGATTTTGCGGCCCGCTTCGGCGGGGAGGAATTTTGCGTCGTTTTGCTTCACACGTCGAAGGAAGAGGCCCGCGGAATTGCGGAGAAAATCCGAATGAGCGTCCAGGCTCGGAAATTCAGTTATGTAAATCAAGTGATGAACTTCACGGTCTCGATCGGCCTTGCCAGCGCGAAGGAAGATGGTCTTTTCGCGAGCCGTTCCTTGATTCGAGCCGCAGACCAAGCTCTCTATGAAGCGAAAAAAGCAGGTAAAAACGCGACTGTCTTATACCGTAAAAGCTAACTTCTTTACAGCAAATAACTTAGCACCTATTTGCATACATGTCTTGTAAGAACCGCTTTCCCATGGTAGACTTTGACTTATCAAAAACTTATAAAAAGACTATTCCTATGAGAAAACATCTAACAGATAAAACCCTTATCTCTATTTTCCTTTTTTTATTTGTAACAACAGGAAACGCCTATCCACAGCAAGCTTCGTCTGTTTCGGATCCAATTTCAAATGTGGGGCAAAGTGCCGGAACGGTTTCAACGGGCGTGGATCAAGTCGACAAAAGCGCCGCCCTCATTCAGCCCGATTTAAATCCTTACAATATCACCGTACCGGAAAAATTCGGAAATATTGAAGAAATATTCCAAGGCGCTTCAAACTCTCCCTTGATCATTCACATTCAAAATGTGCACGCCAATTATGAAGCTCAACTGAACATCAAAGGGATTTTGAATGAATTGGTAGAGAAGCACAAATTTTCACTCGTTCAATTAGAAGGGGCTGTCTCAAAGCTGGATCCCCAAATCCTTCAACCTTCCTATTTAAAAGAAGCCAATTTGAAGCTAGTTGATTTTCTCATGCGCGAAGGAAGGATTACCGGCGCGGATGCTTTCGCGGTTGAGACCGACAAACCCGTCGAGCTATACGGAATCGAAGACCAAAGCCTTTATATGGAAAACCTGAAAATGTTCAAGGTTATTTATCGGCATCAAGAAGAGCTAAAACCTTATTTCGATGAGATGCACCGGTTGATTTTGGATATTGGGCCTAAGCTTTTTGACCCGGAATTGCTTGATTTCACCCGGAAAACAGAAGAATTCTCGACTGATAAAATTGATATTCTTGATTACCTTGTTTATATGAACATCCTTTCAGAAAAACACAAGCTGGCGTCACTTTCAGACCTCACGCAAATGGTAGACTATCCGAATCTCGTCAGGATTATGCGGCTTCATAAACTCGAGGCCGAGCTGAATAAAAGCGGCCTTCAAAGGGAAACTGAGGCGGTCAAACTTGAGTTTCAAAAGAAAATGCCGGGGGACAAAAAAGCCGAAGAACTTTTAAGCCGTCTTGACGGAAGCGCGAAAGGAATTAATCCCAGAAGCTATTTTCTGGAGCTTACGAAATTGGCGGAGGAGGCCAAAATTGATTTTGTCGGATACCCTGCCTTTAGAATCTTCGCCGAGTTTTTAATCCATCAGGATGAAATTGACCACCAAGCGCTTTTCGCCGAATTAAAAAAGTTTGAACAATTTCTTCAAGACACCCTCTTTACCAAAGAGGATGAAAAAACACTTCTTCAAATCATCGATTTCTTAAGCCTGCTTGAGCAATATTTTCGTCTTGAGATGAGTCGCGAGAAAATCGCGCTTTATGTCAGCCACCGGGATGAAATCAAACCTTCCTGGATTGCCGCTCATTTAAATGACCTTGCCGTCAAACATGCCGTGGCCGCAAAACCGGCCGGGGATCTTGTGAAACTGGATTCCCACATGAGCGAAGTCGAATATTTTTATCAGGTCGTTTTAAAACGGGATCAAGTCTTCGTCGAAAAAATCCTGGAACGAATGAAATCACTCGGCCAAAACAAAACCATTCTCGTGACCGGCGGTTTTCACAAAGACGGGCTCATCGACCATTTCAGGAAAGAAAATATTTCCTATGTCATCGTAAGCCCCAAGGTGGATATTAAGGAAGGAAATGAAAATTATCTGAAAGTGATGCTCGAAGAGGAGGCCGTCGTCGGCAGCGTCTACGCCGGCACCTTCGCGGTTGAGAATGCGTATCTGACCGACAATGCGGTAAGGACTCCTCAGGGGAATCGGGTCTTGTTGGCAAACGCAGGAGCCGTATCTCCATTAACTTTAATTGTTGCCAAACAGCCGGTTGAGCAATTTATACGTGAAATAACACGAAGCGTTTTAACGAATGTGCAAAATGCGGACTCGCAGTTTACTGCTCAGGTGATTTCGGCCGATCAACCTGTAAAAGATCGAATAGGCGCTGTTGTTTTAGTGGGTGGCGTTTATGATCAGAATGGAAAATATAGACAATTTCGTTCGGTAGCTCGTTATGATTCTCAAAATGGAAATTTCGTTGTTGAGTTTGAAGAAATCCCGCCAACGGATAAAATTCGGAGACAGGTGAAACCGCCAGTTAAACTAAGCGGGGCACCCTCTCTATTGAGAGAAAATTTGCCATCTTTGCCATCGACGGTAGGACTTTTTGAAGTTCCAACCGGAACCATTCCAATTGCTCAAGCCGTAGCTAATTCAATTTTCTTTGGAACTACATTCGTGCCGGTGGTTAAAGATGTGCCGCCGGATATAAGAGCGGCCTTAGCAGAAGTAAATCCTTCGGATTTAGGCGAAGTTCGCCAAGCTTTTATAAAAAATCCCAATGTAACTGCACAAGAAGTGAAAGCGATTGTGACCGAAGCTTTACAGGAACGGGAAGACGCGCTTCCCAATTCGGGAAGAATTGCATCGTTGAATGATGCCACGCCCGAAACGAAAAATGCGTTAGGTTTTTTGAACAAACCAAAAACAGGCCCTACTTTTCTGGTTTTACAGTTATCAAGTGAAGGAGATGTTGCTCGAGCGGAACTTCGCGCATTAGGCCAAGTTTTAAGAACTAATCCAGGGGATACGGCAGCGATTGTTTATAGTGAAGAAGGCGCTAAAGATGTGGCTGCCAGCGTTTTCGGGATTACATCCGATCAAATGAGAGAAAAGCCTTTTAAGCAACTTGTATTTATTGAAAACGCTCGAGGAGCAAAGTCAACGATGGATCGAGATTTAATTACGGGGGGCGCAATTTATAATCGCCTCCGTTCAATCCCATTCGCCGCCGGCATGACTTTAGAACAAATGATGAAAAAACTTGCCGTATTGGTGCCTTCCGATGAAGCTGGTGAACGTTTAAGCCGAGCGCTTTCGGATCGTTTTCCGCAAATCGTGCAGCTTGCAGATTTGGCTACTGCGGATGATTTAGCAAAAGGCAATTTGGGTCGCGTGATTCCGGTGAGATTTGTTGCCGTGAAGGCAGTCGCTGAAATGTCTGGGGCAGAAGCAGCCGCTTTGCGTCGTCAGTTGCAAGAAGCGGGCTTAGATAACGTTATTACTTGGGATGGAGCTAACAGAAGGTGGATGATCACCGCAAGCGCCATTGATTTTATCGTTTCGCTATATCGATTCCAGCAGCAAATTGAACAGTCTGTGTAATTTTTCCTGCCGGTTTTAACTCAAAGTAGGCGTGTAAAAGGGCAAGGCTGCCACGCGTGCCGGGATTTGGACTCCGCCTGTTTCAACAGTAACGGAACATCCGATCGTCCAATATTCTTTTGGAAGATAACCGAGCGCGACCGTCCTTTTAAGAATAGGCGCGAAGGCAGCGCTTGTGATATGGCCCACCGCTTTGCCGTCTTTTGTGATCGCGTCATTTTTTGCGGGAATGATTTCGCCTTTGAGCGCGAGCCCCGCCAGTTTTTTGCTCACGCCTCCTCTTGAATCAAGACGGGCTAAAATTTCCTGTCCGGGAAAACAGCCTTTCGTAAAGCTGATGGTTTTATCAAGGCCCGCTTCAAGCGGAATATGTGACTCGTCGAAATCAACGCCGTAGCGCGGAATCCCCGCCGCGATCCTTAAGGTTTCTAAAGTTGGTCCTCCGATTTGGGTCAAACCGAAAACAGCTCCGTTTTCTTTGAGTTGATCTAGAATGACCGGGCCTTCAGTTTTTGGAATGAGCAAGCCGTACCCGATTTCTCCCGTGAGATTGATTCGAATCAGCGCAGCGGTTTTGCCATTGATTGCAATTTCTGTGTGAGCAAGCATTTGCTC
>CAZPKZ010000008.1:6521-8491 GCA_964587285.1 uncultured bacterium
ATCAATTCTTTCGCTTTCGGCCCGTGAATCGAAATTAATTTGAGTTCATCGGACCGGTCGGTTAATTCCACGTCCTCCATGATGACCAGCTTTTTGAGCGCTTGAAGCAATTTATCTTTTAAGCTGTAATCGAGGGCAAGCCGTAGAAAATCTTTAAAACAAAGGACGTTTAAGTTAGCGATTATTTTGGCTTGGGCATTCAGCAAACAAGCGCCCGCGCCTTTTCCGGGGCTTAAGCCTTTAATATCATTGGTCAAGATGTTATGGAGGAATTGAACGCGGTCTTGGCCGCTCACTTCAATGACGCCGCGATTGGGATGATCGAATAAAACACATTGTTTCGCCGCGGCCAGGCATTCGTGAAAAATGATTTCGTGGGAGTCCATCAAACCGGAATCGCTTTTAGGATTTTTTGATGAGGAACGGGAAACGAAAGTTTTTTTAAAGCCTTTTGCGTCGCCCAGCATGTCCGACTATTTTTGAATTTAGGGACAGGTCTTCTGGGAAGACCTGTCCCTGTTTTTGGCGTGAGGGTAAAAGGATGAATCGTCGCATTTCGATGCGTAAATTGATGGACGATCGGGTCTTCTTTTTTATGAATTTGAATGGAAATGCCGAGCGTCTCTTTGAACTCTTGCGCAAGGGCTTCTTCCAACGTTTCATCCTTCGCGCGGATGGTCCCCGGAATTTCCCAAAGGCCGCCCCAAATCCCGCGTTCGGGGCGTCTGCGGACAAGTAAGCGCCCGTTTTTTTCGAGGATACCGACCACCATCTCGATTTTTTTCACCCGAACGCCGTTTGATTTAATCGGCAGTTTTGAAGCATCGCCTTTTCGGAAAGCGAGGCATAAAGATTGGACAGGACAGATCGAACACTTCGGAGTTTCCGGGATACAAATGAGAGAGCCGAGTTCCATTAGGGCTTGATTGAAAATGCCGGGCTCTTTGGCGGGAACCAATTTTTCGGCGAGCGTGTATAACATTTTCTGCGTTTCTGGTTTTGAGATATCTTTTCTGAGATAAAAGATGCGGGAGAAAACGCGCGCCACATTTCCGTCAACCAGCGGAACGGGTTTTTGGAATGCGATGCTGGCAATGGCGCCCGCTGTGTAGCGACCGATTCCGGGCAAGCTTTGAAGTATTTCAAGATCGCTTGGAATTTTGCCTCCGAACCGTTCGACAACGATTTGCGATGCTTTATGCAGGTTCCGGGCCCGTGTATAGTAACCAAGGCCTTCCCACAGCTTAAGCACTTGGTCGAGCGGAGCTTTGGCAAGGACATCTATAGTTGGAAAGGTTTTGAGCCACCTTTTATAATAGGGAATTACCGTTTTGATTTGGGTCTGCTGGAGCATGATTTCGACGACAAAAATGCGGTAAGGATTCCCGCGGAGGCGCCAGGGAAGCCGGCGTTGATGCTCTGAGAACCAACGGATGAGTTTTCTCTGAAATTGGCTTACATTGACGTTCATAGGAGGGTCGATTATAATCCCACCACCTGATTTAGAAAAGCGTTTCCTCTTATGTTCTAACGCTTTTCTATTTCTTAAGAAATCTCGCCCCTACGGGGCGAGGAAATCAGGTGGTGGGATAATCCAGAAAAGGTATCCAATGCCAATGACAAAATTAGAAGAACTTAAAAGAGAACTGCTGCCCTTTGTTCGAAAGCACGCCCAGCTGAAACTTCCGGAGCCGATTAAGCTTTCTTCCGGGAAGATGAGCGACGTCTATTTTGACGGCCGTAAGGTGACGCTTCACCCAAAAGGAATTACACTTTTCGCCCGCGCCATTTTAGAGGTGATTCAGTTGGATTCGCTGGATGCCGTGGGAGGGCCTTCCATCGGCGCCGATCCGATCGTGACCGCGGTTTCCATTTTTGCCTTTCTCGATAAACAGAAAGAGCTTCCGGCTTTTCTGATTCGAAAAGAACCTAAACAATACGGGCTTCAAAAACAGGTCGAGGGAACGGAC
>CAZPKZ010000008.1:8512-10603 GCA_964587285.1 uncultured bacterium
AAAACAAGCGCTTGAGCCTTATCCATTGAGCTCCATCTTTACGCGTGATGAGGTAGAAAAAGGAGCGAAGTGGTACATGATGAAAAAACTCAGGAATTTTACATCGCGACTCCCGAAGGCAAGGCGCTTCTTCATTACGAACGGAATGGAGATATCCTTAATTTTCATCACACCTTTGTGCCGCCTGAGCTTCGCGGAAGGGGCCTTGCGGAAAAAGTAGTTTCAGCGGGTTTTGATTACGTAAAACAGCATCATTTAAAAGTGATTCCCACATGTCCTTACGTGGCCCGTTTAGTGATGAAAAACGCGGATTGGAAACAGTGGATTGTAAAATCATGAAGAAAATAGAAACGGTCATTGCGCTTTTCTTTCTTATCGCAAGCCGTATTTCTTTCTCGGAAGAAATACCCATACGGATAGACGCCACGGTGGTACGCACAGATGAAGTGAAACGGCGTTTGGTGGTTGATCATGAAATTCCGGCAACCGGAGAACGCAGAGAAGTGGAGTTTCAAGTAAATGAGGGAGCAGGATTCAAGGATTTCAAAAAATTAAGCGATCTTAAGACGGGCGATTTAGTGAGCCTCGATTACCTCGATCATAAACCGCTTCCAAAGGCAATTTATGTCATGCAGATCCCGCTGAAGAAAACGTATTTTACGCATAAAGAAATTGCGGAGGCGTTGACGAAAGTGAAGACGAATCAAAAGGATGCAAATGTCGCAAAAGGTTAAAGCCATTTTTTTCGACGCGGGAGGAACCTTATTTCGTCCTTATCCGTCGGTCGGAGAAATTTACGCTCGCGAAGCTGCGCGGTATGGCGGCGCTTACAACGCGGAAGCATTGGAAGCTGAGTTCTGTTCCGCATGGAAGAAACGGGGCGGGCTTTCTTCACTCGGTGAAGAAACAAACGAAGCCAAAGAGCGCGGTTGGTGGCGCGCCCTTGTACGCGAAGTTTTTGAGCCGCAGGGAGGAGTTCCCCATTTCGATGATTTTTTTCACGCGCTTCACCGTTCATTTGTAGAAAAACATCTTTGGGAAATTTATCCGGAAGTGATCGATGTTCTTGAGGATTTTCAGGAGAAAGGAATTATTCTCGGAGTCGTTTCCAATTGGGATTTAAGGCTTCCGAAGGTGCTAAAGAATTTAGGCCTTCATGCTTACTTTGATTTTTTTGTCGGTTCAAGCGCCTGTGGGGCGACAAAGCCTTCTGAGAAAATTTTTAAGGAAGCTTTAAAACAGGCCCGGACGCAACCGGAAAAGGCCGTTCATGTCGGAGATACTTACGAAGAAGATTTCGTCGGCGCGGAACGATTGGGAATTAAGGCGTTTTTATTGGATCGAAGCGGAAGCGGCAATTCAGTTCCGGATCATTTGAGAATTGAATCGCTTACCGAACTGCGGGATCGAATCTAGTTACTCGACAATATTTTCGCCGCCGTCCACGCGGATCGTATTTCCCGTCATCCATGCGGTAGCGCCATTCGAAAAAGCCGCAATCGCTTTAGCCACGTCCTGAGGAGTCGTGCAGCGGCCGCTCGGATTTTTCTTGGCAGCCGTTTCAATCATATATTCATTCCCGGGGATTTTTCTGAGCGCGGGCGTATCTGTCACTCCGGCCATGATCGCATTGGCGGTGATGCCAAGAGGCGCCAATTCTAAAGCGAGCTGGCGGATATGGGATTCAAGGGAGGCTTTTGCGGCCGAAACAGCCCCATAAGTTTTCCAAACCCGCGAACTTCCCGCGCTGGTCATCGCGTAAATGTGGCCGCCTTTCACCAAGAGTTTTTTGCGGACCAGCCGCTGAACCCAATACACAAGGCTGTGAGCCATCACATCGACGGTCATATCCATCTGGGCTTTCGTGATCGCATCGTTGGGGTTGTCTGCGATAAAAGGTTTTAAGGTTCCGAAGGCGAGTGAGTGAAGAACCACTCTCAGATGAGAACCCGGTTGTTCCTGAAAGGTTTTTTCAATGACGGCTACGACTTCATCCATTTTGGCTTCATCCGCGGCGTTAGCGTTAAAAAATTGAGCTTCACAGCCCGATTGTTTGATTTCGCCCGCGATTCGATCGACATTGGGGAGGGT
>CAZPKZ010000008.1:10613-21061 GCA_964587285.1 uncultured bacterium
GAGGGTATTCTTGCGGTCCAGGTGAACCCCAAAAATATTGACGCCGTGCCGCGCCAGTTCAAGTGCCGTTGCTTCACCGAAGCCGCTCGATGCGCCTAAGATTAAAGCCCAATCGTTTGTTTTTGCCATAAGAAGCCCCTTAATTTCTAAGAGTGCCATTATATTGAAGCATATGAAAACTGCAACAGGAAATTCAGTTAGCACTTGACAGTAAATCGCTTATCATCTAATTTCATCCGCTATGCCGCAGAATTATCTTGTTTTGGATCTTGAAACCCAGAAAACCTTCGATGCCGTAGGGCGCAATAACCTTCACCGTCTTAAAGTCTCCGTCGTAGGCGTTTACGATTATTTGACTGATGAGTATCGAATTTATGAAGAATCCGAGATTTCGGTTCTCGAAGAGCGTCTTAAAACCGCGGAACTTTTGATCGGCTTCAACATCAGGCGCTTTGATCTCGCCGTTTTGGCGCCTTACCTTTTCCTTTCGGTTGATACGCTTCCCGTTCTTGACTTGATGGAAGAAATCGAGAAAGTGAGGGGCCACCGAGTGGCCCTTCATAGCGTGGCTCAGGCTACTTTGGGCGTGACCAAAACAGGCGAGGGAATGAACGCCGTTCATTTATATGAGCAAGGCAGAATCGAGGAATTAAAACGTTACTGCTTGAATGATGTCCGCCTAACCAAAGGGATTTATGATTACGGCTGCCGAGAGAACCGCGTTTTTTTTATTTCGAATCGTGACTGGAAAAAGTATGAAATTCCGATTGCTTGGAACGGCTCGCTAAGCGCGAAGAAAGAGCCTTCATTCCCGACCACTTTGTTTTAACGGCCGTCTTCATATGAATAAACCTCTGCTTTTAGCCGTCGTCGAAGATTTGTATTTCCAGTCTCAAATCGAAGGGATTGCTCAAGCCAAGAAGATTGATTATTACTTTGCCACGCAAGGCGAGCAGTTGTCGCAGCTTGCGAAGACATTATCTCCTTCTTTGGTGATCGTTGATTTATCGGGCGTGGAAACCGAATGGATTTTTCGCCACATCGGTAACATCAGCAATATGAGGCCGGAGCTTCCTATTGTGGGGCTTGTCTCTCATGTTCAGCAAACGGTGCGGGAGCGGGCTGAACGATATGGCTGCAAATTTGTTTTTAACAAATCCGAGTTCGCTAAAAAGTTGCCGGAAACAATCGAAAAAGTTTTAAGGAAGACTATTTAATGGCCCTACAATTTGAAAGTAACATTGCTTTTAAAGAATGGGCGAGCGTTGTCTCGGCGCTTCAAGGCGGCAAACAAATTTTGATTTTGCGCAAGGGCGGTATCCGCGAAGAAACAGGCGAGTTTCAAATGGAACATCGGGAGTTCTTTCTTTTTCCGACCTACGAACATCAATCGAAAGAAGATTTAAAGCCCGAAGCTCACCGTGATTTAGAACTGGTTTTGAAAGCAAAGCCAAATTCCAGCTTACTTTCCCTTCAGTGCTATGCCCAGGTCGTGGGCGCTATCCAAATGACGGATGAAGCGGAATTAGAATCTCTCCGTCCTTTCCATGTTTGGTCGGATGAAGCCATCAAGAAACGGTTTCATTACGGCCGCAAAGAGGGCCTTTATGTGATTGCGGTGCGCGTTTTTCAACTTCCTTCCCCTCAGACGATTGAAGTGACGCCGGAGTACGCAGGTTGCAAATCCTGGGTTTATCTCAAGGAAAGCTTAAAGACAAATGGCGCACAGCCGGTCCTGTCGGAAGCGGTTTTCCATCGTGAGTGGCAGGCTATCAGCGCGATCTATTCAAGTCTGTAAACCCCATCGATCAAATAACTTACGTACTAGTCATATTTAATCTGGACAAAATTAGTCTGGTTTAGTATACTTTGATTGGAGTTCTAACAAAAATCTGTAAGGCAGGTTTCCTCTACGAGGCCCAGAAGGGGAAACCTGCCCTACAAGTTGTGGAAGTGGGAAATAAAGAGGAAAAAATGAAGTTTACGACGAAAACGGAATATGGACTCGTTTGTCTGATCTATATGGCAAGACATGTCTCGGCGGATATGGTTACGATTAAGGAAATTGTAAAAACCGAGCGTTTTTCGCCTGCCTATATCGAGAAAATTCTCCAGAAGCTCCGTTCGGCTAATATTGTGGTCTCTCATCAGGGAAAACAAGGCGGTTATGCGTTGGCAAGGCCTGCTTCCGAAATTACCTTAAAGGAAATTATCGAAGCGTTAGAGGGCGGAGCCACATTTGATGTTAAGAGCCGGCAAAGCCACGGCGCCGGCGGCAAAACTGCCCGGCAGGCGTTCGGAGTTTTCTGCGAGCCCGTCATGCGCGAGAAAATCGTGTGCACTCATTTTTCCATGTGTGGCTTGAGGCCGGTCTGGCAGAAAACGAAAGAACTTTTGGATCATTTTTATCATTCCGTCACGTTGGAAATGATCGCGAAGGAAGAATATCAAGTTAAAGATTTGGTGACAGCGAGGTAAGCGATGGATCAAACAAAAGCATTAATCAATCAGGAATACAAATGGGGTTTTGTGACCGATGTGGAAGCCGATCGCGCTCCCCGAGGGCTTAATGAGGAGATTATCCGCTTCATTTCCAAAAAGAAAAAAGAGCCCGCTTTCATGCTGGAATGGCGGCTGAATGCTTATCGGCGCTGGCTTAAAATGTCTCCGCCCGCTTGGCAGCATGTTCATTTCCCGCCGATTGATTATCAAGACATGATTTATTATTCCGCGCCTAAACAAAAGGGCGACGGCCCCAAAAGCCTTGATGAAGTGGATAAGGAAATTCTCGAGACTTACGAAAAGCTCGGCATCCCTTTAGAAGAACAAAAGCGCCTGGCGGGCGTCGCCGTCGATGCGGTTTTCGACAGCGTATCTGTGGCGACCACGTTTAAAGAAAAATTGGCCGAGAAAGGGGTTATTTTCTGTTCTTTTTCCGAAGCCGTCCAAAATCATCCCGAATTGGTCAAAAAATATTTGGGGTCCGTCGTTCCTTATGCGGATAATTTTTTCGCCGCGCTTAATTCCGCCGTCTTCAGCGACGGATCGTTTTGTTATATTCCAAAAGGCGTCCGTTGCCCGATGGAACTATCCACCTATTTTAGGATCAACAGCGCTGACACAGGCCAATTCGAGCGGACGCTAATTGTGGCGGAGGAAGGAAGTTATGTGAGTTACCTTGAGGGATGCACCGCGCCGATTCGCGATAAAAATCAATTGCACGCCGCCGTCGTGGAGCTCGTTGCACTCGAGGGCGCGCAAATTAAGTACTCGACTGTACAAAATTGGTATTCGGGTGATAAGCAGGGCAAAGGCGGAATTTATAATTTTGTGACCAAACGCGGCAAATGCGTGGGAGATAATTCCAAAATTTCATGGACGCAGGTGGAAACGGGTTCCGCGATCACATGGAAATATCCGGGTGTCATTTTACAGGGAGATAATTCGATCGGAGAATTTTATTCCGCTGCCCCCACAACTAATTATCAACAAGCGGATACGGGAACACAAATGATTCACATCGGCAAGAATACGCGCAGCACCATTATCTCCAAAGGAATTTCCGCCGGCCACGGGAACAATACTTATCGGGGCCTTGTCAAGGTGCTGCCCAAATCGGTGAACGCCAGAAATTATACTCAGTGCGACTCGCTTCTGTTGGGAGATAAGTGCGCCGCGAATACGTTTCCGTATATCGAAGTTAAAAACCGGACGGCGAAAGTGGAACATGAGGCGTCGACTTCGAAAATCAGCGAAGATCAGCTTTTTTACTGCAAACAGCGCGGCATTTCTCCCGAGAACGCCGTCTCGATGATTATTAACGGTTTCTGCAAAGAAGTGTTTAAAAATTTACCGATGGAATTTGCCGTCGAGGCTTCCAAACTTTTGGGCGTGAGCCTCGAAGGCGCGGTGGGATAAAGGGGGCATATCCTCATGTTGGAAATTAAAAATTTGCATGTCAGCATAGATGGAAAGGAAATACTCAAGGGAATTAACCTCAAAGTCAATTCGGGTGAAGTCCATGCCGTCATGGGCCCGAATGGTTCGGGGAAAAGCACGCTGACTCAGGTATTAGCCGGAAATGAAAATTACACTGTGACCGCCGGCGAAATTATTTATCAGGGCAAAAATCTGCTTGAGATGAGCGCTGAGGCGCGGGCTCGAGCCGGCATTTTTCTCGCGTTTCAATATCCGGTTGAAATCCCGGGCGTCAGCAACGCTTATTTTATGAAAGCGGCACTCAATGAAATCCGGACGGCCCGCGGCCTTGATGAATTGGACGCCGTCGATTTTTTAGAACTGCTTAAAGAAAAAATGAAAATGGTGGAGATCGACCCCAGTTTTATTAATCGCTCCGTCAATGAAGGCTTCTCGGGCGGTGAGAAAAAGCGCAATGAAGTGCTGCAGATGGCGATTTTGGAGCCGACGCTCGCCGTCTTGGATGAAACGGATTCGGGGCTTGATATCGATGCGCTCAGAATTGTAGCGGAAGGCGTTAATAAACTGCGCAGGCCCGATCGGTCAAGCATCGTCGTCACTCACTACCAAAGGCTGCTTAATTATATCATTCCGGATTATGTGCATGTGCTGCTGGACGGCCGTATCGTACGGTCCGGCGCCAAAGACCTTGCTTTCCAGCTGGAAGAAAAAGGTTATGATTGGGTCAAAGTTTAATAAAGAGAATTTTCTCGCGGACTTCAAGTCTCTCAGAAAAAAGACTCAGGGGAAGGATCCGTTATGGGTCTTGCGTCTCAGAGAAAATGCGATCGAGCAGTTTCAGCATCTGAATTTTCCAACCGTGAGGGAGGAAAGCTGGAAATACACGAATGTAAATCCCATTCTTGAGACCTCTTTTAGCCCCTTCGACACTGCCGGAGCGGATCTTTCTTCAAAGGATTTAGCGCCGTTTGATTTTGGCCAAACGAATTGGCCCAAACTTGTGTTTGTGAACGGCGTTTATGCGGATCGGCTTTCTTCTGGCGCGGTTTCAAAAAATGGCGTAAGGGTAGAGAGCCTTGAATCCGCATTGGCTCGAGATCCTAAATTAGCGGAGCCGCATCTCGCTCAATTGTTGCCGCCCGATCAAGATATTTTCACGGCGTTTAACACGGCTTTTATTCAGGGGGGCGCCTTTATTTATTTACCGGAAGGAAAAGTTCTATCGGAACCGGTTCATTTGATTTTTGTGTCTGCCGGAAATCAGGCAACCGTTTCTCATCCGCGGGTTTTAATTGTCGCGGGAAAAAAGAGCCGCGCAACGGTGATCGAAAGTTATATCTCGCTCGGGAAAAGTTCTTATTTCACCAATGCCGTTACGGAAATGGTTCTGGAAGACGGAGCCTCAGTCGAACATTACAAATTGCAGCGAGAAAGTGAAGAAGCGTTTCATATCGCTGCGACCCGTGTCCGGCAAAATCGGAATAGCAAATACACTTCGTTTTCCATTTCACTGGGTGCGAAGTTATCACGAAATAGTCTATCCGTCGGTCTTGAAGCCGAGGGCGCCGAGTGCGCTTTAAACGGTCTTTATCTGGCGAGCGGCGATCAACATGTGGACAACACCACGCTCATTGATCATTCGAAGCCGCACGGAATCAGCAGGCAGCTGTATAAGGGGCTTCTTTCCGGGCACTCGACGGGTGTTTTTAGCGGGAAGGTATTCGTCCATCCGGACGCTCAGAAAACAGATGCGCATCAAATTAATAAGAATCTGCTTCTTTCTGACCAAGCGAATATGAATACAAAACCGCAGCTTGAAATTATGGCCAACGATGTTCAATGCACGCATGGCGCCGCGGTGGGGCAGCTTGACGAAGAAGCCATTTTTTATTTTGAAACGCGCGGAATCGGACGGGAAAAAGCCAGGAAGCTTTTATCATTTGGTTTTGCCAATGAAGTCATCCAAGCCATTTCGATTGAACCCCTTCGAGCGGAGTTGAATCATTTAATCTTTAATCGGCTCGAAGATTTTTCCTGTGTACCCGAAGCGCTCAAGCGCGCGGAGCCGGAAAGAGACGTAGACAATGAGTGGGTCTAAACGAAGCGCGATTTTAAACCTCAGAAAAAGTGAGAAGGCGCCATTTGACGTCCTGCGTTGCCGGAAGGATTTTCCTATTTTGAGTGAAAAAGTATACGGAAAGCCGCTCGTCTACTTGGACAACGCCGCGACCACTCAAAAGCCTCGCGCAGTGATTGAGGCGATCGAGCGGTATTACGCGAAAGAAAACGCCAATATTCATCGCGGGATTCATTATCTCAGCCAGAGAGCAACCGATGCGTACGATGATGCCCGTGTGGCGGTCCAAAAATTTATAAACGCCGAAGAATGCTCCGAAATTATATTCGTCCGCGGAGCGACCGAAGGAATTAACCTCGTCGCGCAAAGTTACGGCCGCACGTTTATCGGAAGGGCGGATGAAATTGTCATCACCGCGATGGAACATCACTCCAATATTGTTCCGTGGCAGATTTTGTGCGAACAAACGGGAGCGATTCTTCGGATTGCGCCGATTAACGATGACGGCGAACTGTTAGTCGGTGAATTTGAAAAATTACTGAATCAAAAAACCAAATTTGTTTCCATTTCCCACATCTCTAATGCGCTGGGTACGATTAATCCCGTCAAACGGTTAATCGCTGCGGCGCATGCCCGGAACATTCCGGTTTTAGTCGACGGCGCTCAAGCCGCTCCGCACATGCCGGTGGATGTGCAAGATCTGGATTGTGATTTTTTTGTTTTTTCGGGCCATAAACTCTTCGGGCCGACCGGCATCGGGGTTCTCTACGGGAAGAAAGATTACCTTGAAAAAATGCCGCCCTATCAAGGCGGCGGCGATATGATCAGCGCCGTCACGTTTGAAAAAACCACTTACAATAAACTTCCTTTTAAGTTTGAAGCCGGAACTCCTCACATCGCGGGGGTGATTGGATTGGGCGCCGCGATTCATTATGTCAACTCGATTGGGCTTGAGAATATATTTGCCTATGAAAGTGAGCTGCTCGAATACGCGACTCGAAAGCTTTCTCAAATTCCGGGCCTTCGAATCATCGGGCAAGCGAAAGAGAAAGCAAGCATCGTGTCGTTTGTTTTCGATGATATTCATGCGCACGACGTCGGCACGATATTGGATCAAGAAGGAGTCGCGATCCGGGCAGGGCATCATTGCGCCATGCCTTTGATGGAACGGTTCCAAGTTCCCGCAACGGCCCGGGCGTCTTTGGCTTTTTATAATACGAAAGAGGAAATTGACCGGTTGGCGGATGCTCTGCAAACCGTTTTGGAGGTTTTCAAATAATGGTTTCCTCAGAACTTCGGGAGCTTTATCAGGAATTGATTCTGGAACACAGTAAAAAGCCGCGCAATTTCCGCGTGTTGGAACATGCCAATCACACAGCGGAGGGGTTTAACCCGCTTTGCGGCGATAAGA
This sequence comes from uncultured bacterium, assembly GCA_964587285.1. Classification (GTDB taxonomy): domain Bacteria; phylum Omnitrophota; class Omnitrophia; order Omnitrophales; family Danuiimicrobiaceae; genus 01-FULL-45-10b. Next base: position 18,041 of record CAZPKZ010000008.1, read on the forward strand.
TCAAACTTTATCTTGAAATTGAAAGCGATACGGTTAAAGACATCGGATTTCAGGGTTCAGGCTGCGCCATTTCTAAAGCCTCCGCTTCCATGATGACGGCCAGCGTTAAAGGGAAAAAAATAAAGGAAGTCGAGAGCTTGTTTAGCGAATTTCATCAGATGCTTTCCGGAGCACCAAACGCAACAGTAAGGGCGATTCGCGAATCGCCCCTACTCGGTAAACTCTCTGTATTTTCGGGCGTGTCCGAATTTCCGGTGCGTGTTAAGTGCGCCACGCTTGCGTGGCACACGTTAAAAGCCGGAATGGAATCAAATGGCAAGACGGTATCGACGGAAGCGTAAAGGATCATGATGACGGAGAATGAATCCATACAATTAAATCGGGATTGCGAGGTCGTTCAGATTCCGAGCGGAACGAAGGCGATTCTTCCGAAAGGAGCCAAAGTCCGGATGACGCAATCGCTCGGCGGAACTTATACGGTGATGACCGAATACGGGTATATGGTGCGCATCTCGGGAGAAGACGGCGATGCGATCGGCAAAGAAAAGATTTCTTCGGTGCCCAGCGCGGAAGAAAGCAAGAATAAACCTCTTCAAGAACTGGTTTGGGATCAATTACGCACGTGTTATGACCCTGAAATTCCGATTAATATTGTCGAACTGGGCTTGATTTATGATTGTAAGATTACGCCGGTGAATGAGCCCCCGGGCAGTTCAAAAGTAGATATTAAAATGACGCTGACCGCGCCCGGATGCGGCATGGGGGACGCACTCCGGCGCGATGCTCAGGAGAAAATTTCACGATTACCCGGAGTGGGAGAAGTCAACGTTGAGCTCGTATGGGAGCCGGCTTGGGATCAAAGCAAAATGTCCGAAGCGGCGAAATTGAAATTGGGGATGATGTAAGATGAAACTTCCGATTTATATGGATAATCAATCGACAACGCCGGTGGATCCGCGCGTTTTGAAAGCCATGGAGCCCTATTACCGGGAGAGCTTTGGAAACGCGGCAAGCCGGAATCATTCATTTGGCCGGGAAGCGCTCGGAGCCGTTGAGGAAGCCCGCGCGCAGATCGCCAAACTGATCCGCGCCGAAGAGCCTGAGGAGATTATTTTCACAAGCGGCGCAACGGAATCTAATAATTTGGCAATCAAAGGAATCGCAGAATTATACCGTGACAAAGGCAATCATATTGTCACCACACAGATTGAACACAAATCAGTCTTAGATACTTGCCATTATTTGGAAACCCAAGGGTTTACGGTCACTTATCTTCCGGTAGGCCGGGAAGGTTTAATCAGCTTAGATGAACTCAGGAAAGCGATTAGCGGCAAAACCATTTTGATTTCGGTCATGTATGCCAATAATGAAATCGGTACTCTTCAAAGCGTAGCCGAAATCGGTAAAATGGCAAAACAGCACGGTGTTTTTTTTCATTCAGATGCCGTACAGGCGGTCGGAAAAGTTCCTTTTGACGTTCGAGCGATGGAAGTCGATTTAGCCAGCCTTTCGGCTCATAAAATTTACGGGCCGAAAGGAATCGGCGCGCTTTATGTCCGGAAACGCAATCCTCGCGTGAGGCTTGCTCCGCTCATCCACGGAGGAGGCCATGAGCACGGTTTGAGATCGGGGACTTTGAATGTGCCGGCGATCGTGGGCTTTGGCAAAGCGGCTGAGATTGCGGGCAGTGAAATGGCGGAAGACGCCAAACGTATTTTCGCTTTGCGTGAGAAACTGAGATATGCCCTGATGAATCAATTGGGCGACGTTTACCTCAACGGAAGTTTGGAAAAGCGCCTTCCGGGAAATCTCAACGTCAGTTTTAAGTTTGTGGAGGGGGAGACGTTGCTGAATGAAATCAGCGAAGAAATCGCGGTTTCCTCAGGTTCAGCCTGCACGTCTGCCAACGCGGAACCCTCTTATGTACTCAAGGCGCTCGGAGTTCGTGAGGAGCTTGCCCACACTTCTATCCGTTTCGGATTGGGCCGCTTCACGACGGAAGAGGAAGTGGAGTATGCGGCGAAACGCGTCGTTAAAGTGGTCGAGAAGCTCCGCGCCGAATCGCCCATTTATACGGCTCAAGCTCAGGTGGCGCAAAAGCAGATTTTCTGATAATATTTAAAGGGAGATTGAATATGATCACGGTCACATCAAACGCATTAACTGAAGCAAAAAGGCTTCTCGAAAAGCAGGGAAAACCGGGTTTTGGCCTCAGAGTCGGGGTTCAAGGCGGCGGTTGTTCCGGGCTTTCGTACAAGCTTATTTTTGATCAGGAGCGCGCGGGGGACCATATCCGCGAGATTGAAGGGGTCAAAGTTTTGGTCGATCCGAAGAGCGATATTTATTTGGACGGTACGACCCTTGATTTTGTGGACGGCCTTGAAGGCCGCGGCTTTAAGTTTTTGAATCCGCAAGCCAAAAAAACCTGCGGCTGCGGCGAATCGTTTACCGTTTGATCACAAAGGATAAAAAAGGGGACAGGCAGGAAATATTGCCTGTCCCCTTTTTTTACTCAATTGGCTAAAAAATCAAAATCTTTCTTTTTACGCCTGACGCAAATTTTTTTCTCGTATATCCTGATCGTTTTCACCCTTTGGAGTCTTTATTACGCCTTCTGGGGAAGGCACCTTTATTTAGTGACCGCCTATTGCAGTTGCCCCATTTGTATTAACGTCAAAAAATACCATGACGGCCAATTCGCAAGCGGTAAAAAAATTTATTGGGGCGGAATTGCGGCCGATCCGTCGGTTCCGTTCGGGTCTCGGGTGGAGCTCATGCCTCTTTGGCCGCAGGATTGGGCTCGCGTTTTTATGGTGCTTCGCGGACGGCGTAAATTCACGGTAGAAGACCGGGGCGGCAAAATTAAGGGCAAGCACATCGATCTTTTTATACCCGATTCATTGGGCGGCCACAAAGCGGCGCTCAAATGGGGCGCCAGGCGGATGAGAATTAAATTGAACGGCCAGTGGGCAGAATAATTTTGATTAATTCATTTGGTTGTTCGCAAATATAATCCGCTTT
>CAZPKZ010000009.1:0-5521 GCA_964587285.1 uncultured bacterium
TCTCAAGCGAAAAAAGAGAAAGAAGTCGGGAACCGGCTTGCGCATCTAAAAACGATCGCAGGAACGAAAACCCAGAAAGGCACTTCTGAACTCTGCTCGGAGACTTGTTAGACAGGTAGGTCTTCTGACTCCTGGATCTTTCTCATCTTAAGCCTTCCCAATTGGTCGTTACCGACTTCTCAGTGGCAATTTAAGATTCGTCCCCAGTTACAGCGGCGGCACCGTGGAGCCATCCAACATGATTTGTCATTCCCGCAAAGGCGGGAATCTAGATCTCCGACGAGCAAAGCTCGAACATTCGGGGATGACATTCGTGTTAGATTCTCTCTTCCCTAAACCCTCAGATTTTTTAGATCTTCAGGCCACCCGTCATCATCAAAGAACTTTTAATTATGAAAAACCACAGGTTTTTTAACATCGATAATTCAACGAGTCAAGGAAAATTTCGGGATTTTAGGTACGTTTGCGATCCGGGCTTGCGCCGGGACCACCTTTTGGCCCACGAGGATTTTCCCAATTGGTTCCGGGCCCGCCTGCCATACCAGGAGGATTATTGTCAAAGTCACGGTGGCGCGGATGAGCTTCTTTCCAAGCTTCATGCGCGGCCTTTCTTTCAGTTTTGTCGATCACGCCGTCTTGATTGGCATCCATCTTTGCTTTGATCTCAGGATGAGCTTCCAGCCATTCCTGCTTTTTCTGCTTCCATAGTTCATGGCCCGTTTTTCTTTCCTGCTCATCAATGATCCCGTCGCCATTTGTATCCCATTTCGCTTTTATGTCAGGGTGCGCTTCGAGCCATTCTTGTTTCTTTTGCTTCCGAAGTTCGTGAGCCGCTGTCTTTTCTGCATCATCGATCACTCCATCCTGATTTGTGTCTGCTTTTTGCTTAAATTCCGGATGCTTCTCAAACCATTCCTTGTGATGTTTCTCGCGCTTCTCCTTGGACATCTCTCCTAACCGAGCATCAGGGCTCGCGCCGGGTCCGCCTTTCGGGCCGGCGGGATTTTCCCAATTCGTCCCGGGGCCGCCTTTTTTTCCGGGAGGATTGTTGTCCTTGTCCTTCGCAAAAGCGGTGGAACAAAACGCGCTGATCAATGCCATGAAAACCGTCATTCTGATTAAATTTTTTACTGATTCGTTATATTTTTTCATCGTGTGTCCCTCTCCTTAGATTCAATTGACCCATAAACTGTCGTGTGCTTAATTCTATTTCTTAGACGGAATTCCCGAAAAAAGGTTTAGTTTAACGGCTTAAAATTCGATTCCACGCTGGGCAAGAAGGCCCTGCTCCTTAAAAGGATGCTTGATTTCTTTCATCTCGGTAACGAGATCCGCGATTTCAATCAATTCCGGTTTGGCGTTCCGGCCCGTTAAAATGACGTGCACCATCTCCGCCTTTTGTTTCAGGGCGCGCACGACTTCGCCGATGTCCAAATAATTGTAGTCTAATACGTAATTAATTTCGTCAAAAACGACGACGTCATACTGACCGCTCAACATTTTTTCTTTACAGAGTTCCCAGGCTTTTTTGGTCATTTCGATATCGCGCTTAGGATTTTGCGTATCCCAGGTAAAGCCTTCTCCCATTTGATGAATTTCAATCGGGGTCTTAAGCTGCTTCGCGGATTCCAGTTCACCGTACTTCCATTTTCCTTTGATAAATTGGACGACAGCAACCCGCATCCCATTTCCGGCCGCTCGGAATGCCACACCTAAGGCGGCGGTTGTCTTGCCCTTTCCGTCGCCCGTATGAACAATGATGAGCCCTTTTTTCCTGGCTTTTTGTTCAGGAGTATACTGCGGTTTTTTTTGAGGAGAAGCCATAAATCAACTAAACGAAACAAAAATACGTTATGCCATAAGCCAGTCCAAATTCATTGGTTCCAGATGAGGTTCCCAAGGCATGAAAAATGTGACCAATTCAAAGATGCCGACTCCTTCGCGCACGGCGAACCAACCCACGCCCTTCACGACACCGGGGACGATGGCAGAAGGCAGATCTCTTCGTTTGACTTCTTCGCGGAGCTGATTAATCAATTCGAGCGGACCGGTGAAAATATTGGCAAAACCGCTATTCAAACGGTCGAGAGGCGAAACATCGGAACTTTCCTTGGGTTGAGACAAAGCAGCTTCCTCAGCCCATGCCGGCTTAAAAAATAGGGAACTAGCCACAAAAAACGAAGCGAATAAAAAAGCGGTCGTCAGGCACAATCTCATTTTTTCCTTGGCGGCTGGAAGCAACATTGATTTTCCTCCTTAGGTCATTGAACCGTTTAAATGGTGCTGGCTGTTCAACAGTATTAATTCTCGTCTCTCGGAAGTCAAATGAAAAACACTTATCGAGCCTGGATCAATTCGAATACTCCAAAAGATGTGCGGCTCTATCTTCAACATGTGAATCAAAAACATCCGAATCGGACCGCCGTGCGTTACGATTGCGCAGGTTTCTTCTCGACCGGAATACGTTCTTAACAGTTCTTTCAAAAATGAAGAACACCGCCGTTCAAGGGATTTCAAAGATTCTCCGCCGGGAGGAGAATTGATCCACGGAGCATCATACCATTTCCGAGAAGCTTCCGGAAACCGAAGCCGGATTTCGTCATGAGACGCTCCCTCCCACTTGCCAAATGAAATTTCATTTAACCTTTTGTCGGTTCTTACTTGTTTTCGGCATGTTTCCGCAATGAACTTAGCGGTTTCTCTGGCCCGCAGCAATTGAGATGAAAAAACGGCAACTGGGCGCTCTTTTTTAATCGCAAGCGCCGCTCGGCGGGCCTGCCGAACGCCACGGCGGTTCAGCGGAACATCGCTCGCACCCTGATAACGGCCTTCGCGTACCCACTGGGTTTCACCATGACGAATCAATATTAATTTCATCCCACCACCTGCTTTTTCTGTCCCGTACGGAACAGAATTTCTTTCAGAAATAACCCCGCAGGGGTTAAAGCAGGTGGTGGGATCACTTAACACCTATTTTGCATCGGCTGTTTGAACCAATCGAACCAAATGTTTGGCGATCACATCCGTCTCCAAATTGACGAAATCTCCAACTTTTTTTTGGCCCAATGTGGTCGTCCTGGCGGTATGAGGGATGACGGCGATGGTGATGGCGGATTTTTCCGAAATTTTTTGGATGGTTAAACTAATCCCATCGATGGCAATAGACCCTTTCGACACAAGGTGCGGTTTCATCGCAAGCGGAATTTCGATTTGCAACGTTAGGCTTTTTCCATGAACTTGTTTTTTTAATATCCGCCCGACTCCGTCGACATGCCCAAGCACAAAATGTCCGCCGATTCGCTCGCCCCATTTGAGCGAGCGCTCTAAATTCACCCGCTCTTTCATTTTTAAGCGGTCAAGAGTTGTGGAATTCAATGTTTCAGGAACGGCTTGTACGACAAAACGATTCTTTGCCGTCATGGAACTGACCGTCAAACATACCCCATTGACGGAAATACTTTCACCGCGCTTAAGCGGCTTTTCCCATGCTTCGGTCTCAAAGGTAAAAGCGATTTGCCTGCCTTGCCGTTTTTTATGAACCAATTTTCCCTGTTTCTCAACGATTCCCGAGAACATTATCGTAAATAACCTTCCAAAAGAAAATCTTCGCCCAACCGGACAACCCGGCTCGAGCGGATGGGAAGAGCTTCCGTCAGCGACGAAAAGCCTAATCCTTCTACCGAGGTTGTTGCATCACGCCCGCCGATAATTTTCGGAGCAAGCACCCAAGCGACTTTATCAACGAAACCGGATTTGAAAAAACTCCAAGCCACTTCCCCTCCTCCCTCAACCAAAAGTGAAGTAATCCCCAACGCTCCCAACTTTCTGAGCAACTGAGTAATATCAAGCTTCCCGCCGCTTTCTTTTAGAAGAAGAACGGTCACTTTGATGTTTTTGAATTTTCGAAGAACGCTCGCCGCTGATTTCTCAGCACAAGCCAGGATGACAGGGCCCCGGCTTTTGAAAATGCGCGCTTTGGGCGAAACCGCTCCGTCGGCATCCAGCACAATCCGCCACGGCTTGTGGATCACTTTGCCGTTGCGCACCGTAAGGCGAGGATCGTCTTTGAGCACGGTGTTCTTTCCGACTAGAACGGCGTCGATAGAAGCCCGCAAATGATGCACCCATTTTCGGGCTTGAGGGCCGGAAATCCATCTGCTTGCGCCCGTCCGCGAGGCAATTTTACCGTCCAAACTTTGCGCCATTTTCACAATCACAAAAGGGATCTTTCGCCGTATCCATTTGGAAAAAGCTTCATTCTGCGCTTCGGCTTCTTTTCTTAAAACGCCCGTCTCAACCCGAATTCCCTGCTTCTTCAGAAAGGAAATACCCTTCCTTGTGTGGATTGGATTCGGATCTGATGCGCCAATCACAATGCGAGAAATCTTTGCGTTACAAATCGCATCAGTGCAAGGCGGGGTTTTTCCGTAGGTCGAGCATGGTTCCAGAGTCACATACATTGTAGAATGAAGAGCGCGTTTCCCTGCCTTTCGAAGGGCTTCGATTTCGGCGTGGGCCCGCCCAAAAGCGCTGTGGTACCCCTCAGAAATCAAACGGTTATTTTTCACCAGGCAGACTCCCACGACCGGATTCGGACTGGTAAAACCTCGGCCTCGTTCGGCCAATTTTAAAGCGCGCCTCATCCAATATTTATCTTGGGGAGAAATCATCCCACCACCTGCTTTCTCTGCTCCGTACGGGGCAGAATTTCTTTCAGAAATAAAAGAGCGCTTACATTTAAGTCCGAGCGCTCTTTTAAAGCAGGTGGTGGGATCATGATTCCAACTCGTGGGAAGAACCTGCCGTATCGGATTTTTTGATTTCGGTATGATTGATTTTATCCAAAATCCCGTTGACAAATTTGCCGGCTTCATCTTGGGAATACTTTTTCGCCACGTTGACGGCCTCGTTAATCGTCACTTTGGGAGGAATTTCATCCATGAAGAGAAGTTCGTAGACGGCAAACCGGAGAATGTTTCGATCAACCACGGCCATTCGATTGAGTTGCCAATTTTCGGTGTATTGAATAATTTTCTGATCAATTTCATCCAGGTGCTCGCGGGTTCCCCGGACAAGCTGCTGGGCAAATTCACGCACATCATCGGAGTTGGGGTTAAATTCCCAGAAGGAGGCAAGGACTTCATCAAGAGGTTGGTCCACGACCATATCCAATTGATAAAGAATCTTTAAGGCGCATTCGCGCGCTTGGGTTCGTTTTCGCATATATAGAAATGAAAAAGAGCGGCCAATCAAATCAAGGAACTATTTTCTGAGTTCTTGCTCAATCAATTTTTTAATCGCAATCTCTTTTTCTCCTTTCTCCTGAAGGCTCTGAACCACGTGAACCATCTCCAGGGCAGAGCGGGCTGCCTCCCGGCCTTTATTGCCTTGCTTTCCGCCGGAACGCTCCATCGCCTGCGCCATATTTTCTACCGTAATCACGCCAAAACCAATTGGAATCCTTTGTTCGAGCGCTACTTTCTGAATTCCCTCGCAAACGGCATGAGCCAAATGCTCATAG
>CAZPKZ010000009.1:5531-8945 GCA_964587285.1 uncultured bacterium
AATGATGCAACCGATGGCAACCAGCGCATCCAGTGGTTTAGATTCCGAGAGACTTTGACACGCGAACGGAATTTCATAGGCTCCCGGCACCCACACAACATGCAGATCGGCATCTGAGGCCCCTGAGCGCCTTAGTTCATTGAGCGCACCTTCCAACATGGATTTGGTCACAAACTCATTAAAACGCGAAACCACAAGACCAAACCGCAAGCCTTTAGCGGAATAGCTTCCTTCAATGATTCTTGCCATGATTCAATGGGTTCCTAGCTGGCCGAATAAATGGCCCATTTTTTCACGTTTCGCTTTCAAATATTTTTCGTTATGCTCATGCGCGGGCATTTCGAGCTGAAGCCGTTCCACCACCTTAAGGCCATGGCCTTCTAGCCCCACAATTTTCCTCGGGTTATTGGTCAGAAGTTTGATTTCATAAAGACCGAGGTCTTTTAAAATTTGCGCGCCGGTGCCGTATTCCCTCAGATCCGGCTTGAAGCCCAATTGCTCATTGGCTTCAACCGTATCCAGCCCTTGATCCTGAAGCTGATAGGCTTTCAATTTATTGGCGAGCCCAATGCCCCGGCCTTCTTGGCGAATATAAAGAAGAACGCCTCTTTTTTCTTTTTCGATCATGGTCATGGCCGCCGCTAGCTGCTCACGGCAATCGCAGCGTAAAGATCCGAAAACCTCTCCGGTAAAACATTCCGAATGCACGCGGACCATCGTGGGAGCCTCAGAGATTTCTCCTTTGACAAGCGCCACATGTTCCAATCCGTCTACCAGAGAGCGGTAAAGCTTCATGCGCCAGCTGCCTGTTTCGGTAGGAATATCCGCTTCGCTGATTTTTTCAATCAACTTGTCAAATTGTCTTCGGTATTCAATCAATGACTTGATCGTTCCGATCTTGATTTCGTGCCGCTTGGCGAATTGAAACAAATCCGGCGTGCGGGCCATCGTGCCGTCATCATTAATAATCTCACAAATCACGCCTGCCGGAATCAACCCCGCAAGCCGGGCCAAATCAATCGCGGCTTCCGTATGGCCGGCCCGGATCAAAACGCCGCCGTACTTCGCCCTCAACGGAAAAATGTGGCCTGGGGTACATAAATCACCGGGCTTTGAAGACGGATCCGCCAAAACTTCTATCGCTCTCGAGCGGTCATGCGCGGAAATGCCGGTGGTAATTCCTCGGCGCGCATCGACTGAAACCGTGAAAGCGGTCGCCATGGGATCTTCCGCGCGAGTGACCATATCCTTAAGCCCGAGCCGAAACAGGCGGTCATCGGGCAGCGGCACACAAATCAGGCCGCGCCCCTCTTTCATCATAAAATTAACTTTTTGGGGCGAAACGAATTGCGCCGCAAAAATCAGGTCTCCCTCATTTTCGCGAGACTCGTCATCGACGACAATCACAAAATGCCCTTTTGCGATTTCAGAAATGAGGTCTTCAATTGAATCGAATTTGATGTCTTCTGCCATGAAAAACTCCTCAAAAACGTTTTGATATTATCAGTAAACGCTTTATTTGTCAAGACTTAGGAAAAATGCGTTTCCCCTAAAAAACGCTCCTGTGATATAATTTGGCCTATGAAGGTCCAGAAAATAGGCCTGATTTTCGCTTCTATTTTCCTCTTAATTCTTTCGATTTGGGCGCCGAAGTTGGAGTTTCTGGTCTGGCTGGCTTTTGTACCATTTTTTCTTGCTCTTCAGACTTGGAAACCGCTTCAAAGCTTTTTCGCGGGCATCCTTTTAGGGACGGCTTTCTTGTCGGCTCTTCTGTGTTGGATTGTCCGCTACGAGCTTCGAATATTTATTATCGTTATTATTTTGACGCTCCCTTTTTTTGGGTTGTTTGGATTTCTGATCGGTTGGTTCTGGCGTCATTTCAAAAATCATTGGATTCGAATATTCGCTCCCGGGCTTAGTTGGTCTTTGGTATCGTTTCTTTATTCGCTGAGTCCGATCGACATTATTGGAGATCAAATCTCGTTTCTTCAAGCGCCCTCTTTTCCCGGAATTGTGCGAATCGCTGGAATTTCTGGAATAACTTTCCTCATCATCTTAATGAATTCGCTGATGGCTCAATGGATTGGAACGCATGATAAGCGCTTCAGGAATGAAGCTCTCATCGTGACAATTGTGCTTGGATTGGGCGCCAGCAGTTATCTTCCAATTCCAAAAGCAAACCCGATCAAGGTTGCCGTGGTACAGCACAATTTTCCGATTTCATTCGACTGGCGTTCCACGCACCGCCAAGATATTCTTAGCGCTTACGAAAATCTAATCCGAGAACTCGGCGGAGAGGTAGATTTAATTGTATTTCCGCAATATGGCTTACCCATGGATGCGCTAAGAGAACCCGAGCGGCTTGAGGAGCTTGCCCGTCTTAATCAAACATCTATTCTTCTCGGAACTTACATTCCAAAACTTCCCGGCGGCAGCCTAGAATCGGGCGAAAGATTCGATACGGCTCTATTATTTTCGCCAAATGAAAAAATTCAGGAGTATCGGGCAACGACACCGCCCCCTTTTCGAAACATCGGTCAAGTGCTCGGGCAAGAAAAAACTCCGCTTCAGCTGGACGGCGTAAAAATAGCCGTCATGTTGTGCTACGAGGACGTCCGTTCGGAAGAGGGAAGAATTTGGGTAAGGAACGGAGCGGAGGTTATTTTTGCGCTGTCAAATCCGGGCCACTTTTTAGGAACGCTGCTTCCCCGTTATCATTTATTTCACGACCGGATTCGCGCCATTGAAACAAACCGCTATGTGATTCGCTCTTCACCAAATGGATTTTCCGCCATGATTGATCCCAACGGAAAAATCATGACTCAAAGCGAACTCGGCCGGATAGACATATTAAAAGGCACCGTCCATCCGGTGACGCAAATGACCCCATTTGTCAAAATGGGACCTCTGATTCATCCTTTTGCGGGGCTTCTTTGCATCCTTTTATTGGCTGGCAATTACGTGCGGGATTCAATCAAACGTTTTGCGCGCAAAATTCGCTGAATCAACGTTCCGTAGACGGCAAGATTAAGGCCGACCAACATCCAGAAAAAAAGATCCCTTCCAAAAAAAGAACCCGGAAAAAATCCCCAAAGGATTAATCCGAGCACGAAAATGAGGCTCCTTTCGGTTCGTTCCATCAAATCAGGCCATTCGTCATTCGAAACCGAAATTTCCATGGCCGCGCGCGCCTTGGCATAGCTAATCATCATGGAACCTGTCACCAATAAAAATGAAAGCGCCCAATGCCCCGTTACCTGGGCAACGGTTAAAATAACCGCCATCTCAAATATCCGGTCACACACCGCATCCAAATAGGAGCCGAATTTGGTCACCCGATGTGTCAGCCGTGCCGCGGCGCCATCCACGGCATCAAACAAACCCCATAGGACGATTAGGAATCCGAATAAAATC
>CAZPKZ010000009.1:8955-19509 GCA_964587285.1 uncultured bacterium
TGCGGTTCCAAAGGAAAAACAGGCATGGCAAAAGACCCAAAAAAAGGCCCAATAAGGTGATACCATTGGGACTCAAACCCATGCGGATAAAAATGCGCGCGACCGTTTCTGATGCGCCTCGGAATAAAGCTTTATGGGGTGTCAACATGGGCGGCGATTAATTAATTAAAAGAGTGTGTAAATAAAAGGCGCTACGGCTGTACTTTCCGTCAAGACAATCAGGGCTCCGAGGAGGACTAAGATGATGATCATGGGAGCCAGCCACCATTTCTTGCGCGCCTTTAAAAAATCCCACAGTTCCTTAAATAAATTGAATTTTGCCATGTTTCCTTTGCTTAAAATAACCTTTCGTATCGTTCGCGATTTGCACGCGGCTCGCGTTTTTTCCAGTAGCTACTTGCGTTAGGATCTATCTTCTGATCTAAAATATCTTTTCCCAAAATACGAATTGCAATGCTGATCGGAGACATCATCAGGTAAAAAAATAGCCCTAGGATCAGCCTCATCATAACCCAGGAAATTCCATGCGCGGCCAACATGGCCCATCGATAAACCTCGGACATTCCCTGAGGGGCAAACAGGTTTAGCAACAACGCGGAAAGACTTAAGCAAGGCCAGCCCAGCCAATAATGGAACGGCTGATGGGCAAAGAAAACTTTTATGCCGCTTGCCAAAACCGGAAATAAAAGCAAAAACCCAGTCAAAATAAATCCGAATTCCCGGATCGTTTTCGGATTTAACGGAATTTCACTCCAAGTTTTCTTAATCGAGTTCAAAATAAGTTTTTTCCTTTTTTACAGGCACTGCCTTTTGTTTACGTTTGTCCAAGATAAAATTGCCCACCACCAGATAATCCATCTCCGTCTTCATGAAACAACGGAATGCGTCTTGGGGCGTACATACGATGGGTTCTCCGCGAACGTTAAATGACGTATTGATGATAACAGGGCATCCCGTTTTTTCAAAAAAACGCTTGACCATGTCGTGGTAAAGCGGACTACGCTTTTGGTCAATGGTTTGAAGACGAGCGGAATAATCCACATGGGTTACAGCAGGAACTTTGGAACGCGGAACCTTTAACTTTTCCAATCCCTTCAGTGTTCCGTTTACGGATTCTAGCCGGTATTTTTCGGACACATCCGCGACCAACAACATGTAGGGGCTTGAATCCTTGATTTCAAACCAATCCGACGCTTCTGTTTCCAAAACTGACGGGGCGAAAGGTCGAAAAGACTCCCTGAATTTAATTTTTAAATTCATCCGTGATTGCATTTCCTGATTCCGGGCATCTCCGATGATGCTTCTTGCTCCGAGGGCCCGTGGCCCAAATTCCATCCTCCCCTGGACCCAGCCGATCACATTTCCCTCTTCAATCAGTCCGGCGACTCGTTCGACTAATTCCTGAGGCGTATATTTTTGATAAACCGCTCCCTCATTTTTAAAAACGTCTTCGATTTCAGAATCCAAAAAATGAGGGCCCAAAAGAGAACCGGACTGGGAGTCATCAGAATCAATCTTGCGAGGCTCGTTGAGATAATGATGCCACACGACAAGGGCTGCTCCGAGCGCGCCTCCCGCGTCACCGGCTGCGGGCTGAATCCAAATGCGCTTAAAAGGGCCTTCTCTTAAAATTCGGCCGTTCGCAACGCAATTGAGCGCAACACCGCCGCTTAAACATAGATTTTCCTCTCCGGTAACCTGGTAAATATGGCGGGCCATACGGAGCATAACGTCTTCGGTAACCACTTGAATCGAACGCGCTAAATCCATGTCCACTTCACGGATTTCGGTTTCCGCCTTCCGCGGCGGGCCGCCAAAAAGCTGATGAAACTTTTCATTCGTCATCGTCAAACCGGCGCAATAATTGAAATACTTCATATTCAATTTAAAGGAACCGTCTTCCTTCAAATCGATAAGTTCTTTCAAAATCAAATCCACATATTTGGGCTCACCGTAAGGCGCGAGGCCCATGACCTTATATTCAGCGGAATTGACGCGAAAACCCGTGTAATAGGTAAATGCGGAATACAGCAGGCCGAGTGAATGTGGGAAACAAATCTCAGATTGAAGATCAAATGTATTCCCCCAGCCGCGCCCAAAACTGGCCGTCGCCCATTCACCGACTCCATCAGCGGTTAAAATAGCGGCGCGTTCAAAGGGGGACGGAAAAAAAGCGGAAGCCGCGTGCGATTCGTGGTGCTCGGGAAATATAATCTTTCCCTCATAATTCAATTTCTTTTGAATGATATCTGGAATCCAAAGCCGGTGCTTCAACCAAAGCGGAATGGCACGGATAAACGAATTGAAACCGCGCGGAGCGTAAGCCAGGTAGGTTTCTAGGATGCGTTCAAATTTTAAAAAAGGTTTCTCATAAAAAGCGACGTAATCCAACTGCCCGGCGGTAATGCCGCCTTCTTTCAGACAAAAATCAATCGCCTGTTTTGGAAATTCAAAATCATGCTTTTTACGTGTGAAGCGCTCTTCTTGAGCCGCCGCCACAATTTTTCCGTCTTGGACAAGACAGGCAGCGGAGTCATGGTAAAAACAGGAAATACCCAAAATGTTGGTCATAATATTAGAGGTAAGTTAGCTGATTTTTACTGCGGATTCAACTGAATTTGAGGAGGTTGGAAAAAATTAACCAAAATAATTAAGGACTGCCTGTACAACCTCACCCATTTGCCGGCCAAACTGTTCATAAGCCGTGTAATGGTGAATCACGAGTGTCACAATCAGGAGCCAGCCCCAAAGCGCTTTTCGCTGAAAGGCAATTCCAACCGCGGTGCCGATCATCGTAAAATAAACGAGAATGATCGCGCCTTCTAAGATCGGCGTTACCCCGCCTTTGAAAAACATCGCTGCGGTCCACAACGGAATGGTAGTCAAAAATGAGGATAGCTCCGGAATCAAACCATAAACGGGCTGGAAGGGTTGGCTTAAAATGATTAAAAGTGCGAGCAAAAAGCCGATTGTCGCACCACGTCTCACTTTATTTTCTATAAAACTTTGCATAAACAAGCCCTCCTGAGCGGGTCAATGTGTCCTCATTAACATCGACCGAGATGGCCAGAACCTTTAAAATCTTTGGCGAAAGGCACTTCGGATAAAATTAACCCTTAGCGAGAAGCGTCTTCAGCTCTTTCATGAAATGGGAAATATCCCTAAACTGGCGGTAAACGGAGGCAAAGCGGACATAGGCGACTTGATCGATTTTGGCGAGCCGTTCCATCACAAATTCACCCACCACGTTGCTCGGGACTTCCTTTTCGTATTTTTCTTCGAGGCACTTTTCAAGCTCGATCACAATAGCTTCCTGAACTTCGGCGGGAACGGGCCGTTTTTCGCAGGCCCGATGAATTCCTCCCAAAACTTTTTTCCGGTCATAGATTTCGCGGCGCTGATCTTTTTTGATAACAAAAAGAGGCACTTCCTCTACCCGTTCGTAGGTCGTGTAACGCCGGTTGCATTTGGTGCATTCGCGCCTTCGCCTAATGACCGACCCATCATTTGAAGCGCGCGAATCAACGACTTTGTCATCTTCGGCACGACAATAAGGGCATTTCATGAGAGGGGCTCCAAAAGTTCGGGGTAAAGCGGAAAACGCTTGGTTAAAGCCCCAACTTCCTCCCGCACCAAATCGATATTTTTTTCATCCTCCGGCGCCTTTAACGTTTGGTTGATCGCTTGAGCAATTTCTGCCATTTCACTCTCCTTCATTCCCCGCGTCGTCACCGCGGGCGTTCCGAGTCGAATCCCTGAAGCGCTGAATGCGGATTCTTGATCAAAAGGAATCATATTTTTATTCACCGTAATTTTAACACGATCTAAATAATTCTGAACCGCTTTCCCGGTAAACCCTTTGACTTTCACATCCACCAGCATGAGGTGATTGTCCGTGCCACCCGAAACGATTCGGAAACCGAAGCCCGCCATGGCTTCCGCTAATTTCTTTGCGTTGGCCACTATTTGCCGCGCATAAATTTTAAATTCATCCGCCATCGCCTCTTTTAATGCCACCGCTTTCGCGGCGACGATGTGCATGAGCGGCCCTCCTTGATTTCCCGGAAAAACCGCGGAATCAATCGCCTTGGCATATTTTTCTTTACATAAAATTATTCCCGCGCGAGGCCCGCGCAGTGTCTTATGGGTCGTGGTCGTCACCACATCCGAATAAGGCACAGGGGTTGGATGAACGCCCGCGGCGACAAGGCCGGCGAAATGCGCCATGTCGACCATGAGGATCGCGCCGACTTTATCCGCAATTTGACGGCCGCGTTTGAAATCAATCACGCGCGGGTAAGCCGAGGCGCCGAGGAGTATCATTTTTGGCTTATGCTGAATGGCCAATCGTTCTAACTCATCGTAGTCAATCCGTTCATCTTTTTGGCTCACTCCGTAAGGGATAATTTCAAAATACTTGCCCGAAAAATTCAGTTTATGCCCATGCGAGAGATGGCCACCGTGAGCTAAATTCATCGCAAGGATTTTATCGCCCATGTTAAGAAGCGCCATGAAAACCGCGATGTTGGCATTGGTTCCAGAATGAGGTTGAACATTTGCGTGTTCGGCTCCGAATAGTTTTTTGGCGCGGTCGATCGCAAGCTGTTCTACCAGATCTACGTGTTCGCAGCCTCCGTACCACCGCTTGCCGGGATAACCTTCCGCATATTTATTCGTTAACACCGTTCCTGCGGCCTCGAGTACCGCGAGTGAAGTAAAGTTTTCACTCGCGATCAATTCTATATTTTCATTTTGCCGGCGAAGTTCCGCTTGTACCGCTAGAAAAATTTCAGGATCTGTTTCTTTTAAGTAACTCATTCTGTCCTTTCCTGCTTTTTACTATCCTCAAACTCTTTGATTTTACCGACGCGCCTTTCATGGCGTCCGCCTTCGAAGGAGGTGGCAAGCCATTTAGAAACAATTTTTTTTGAAAGTTCCGGCGTGAGAAAGCCTGCCGGAAGCGCCAGGACATTGGCATCCGTATGCTTCCGAGCTAACTCAGCCTGTCCCTCAGTTTGACAAAGGGCGGCGCGAACTCCCTTCACCTTATTGGCACTGATAGAAACACCAATCCCAGAATGACAGATGACAATGCCTTGTTTGGATTTATCTGCGCTAACTGCTAAAGCTGCCTTAAATGCGTAATCGGGGTAATCAACCGCATCTTCGGAGTGGGTGCCCAAATCCTCTACCGAATATCCCTTGGATTTCAAAAAATCGGAAATTTCATTTTTTAAGCGGACGCCCCGGTGATCGGATGCAATCACAAAAGATGGTTTCATGATACGATCTCAGCCCAAAGACCGGCAAGTTTTTGTTTAATGGCCCGGTAACTGCGCTCGTAAAAATCGATCGACATTCCGATGGGGTCGGCAACGTCGAGGACCACAATGCGGTCCTCGGCGGGCGGGTACATTTCAGTGATAAAACTCTTGTGTTCCTCGGACATCGCCAAAATAAGATCGGCGTTCAGGACGTCCTCTCGGCGGCAAAGGCGCGTCTTAAAATCTCCGAGCGTTACTTCGTCATTTTTAAGCGCCAAAATTGATTCCATCGCAGGGCTTCCCCCGTCTCGCGCGAAAATGCCGCAGGAACCGACTTCAATTTGTTCGCTCAGGCCTTTTCGAGCGAGTTCGGCACGCAGCCAGCCTTCCGCCATCGGTGAACGGCAGGTGTTGCCCGTGCAGACAATTAGAATTTTTTTACGGGGATACTTACCGAGCTTGATCTTTTCGATGGCTTGTTCCACCAAATCAGCATAAACTCCCCGTCTTACAATTTGCGGAGGCGATAAAACGGTGTCCACGATGGTCGAATCCTGGCCCCACTCACAAGGCCCGCCGTCAATCACCACGTCCAGTTCATTGGGGAAAATTCTCAACACTTCCTCTGCCGTCCTGGGCGACGGGCTTCCCGAAATATTAGCGCTAGTCGCCACGACCGGTTCGCTCGACTGATTGATCATCCTGATTGCAATTTCATTTTTGGGAAATCTGATACCGACTTTTTCATCTTTGCGATTCAATACGAGGAGCGTAACGGGACCCGGCCAAAACTTACTCATCAGAAACCGAAGGGGGCGGCTTTGAATGACGCCGAGCCGCTCAAGCGCTCCTAAATTTCCGATATGATACGTAAAAGGCTTTTCTTCGGGGCGCTGTTTCAATTCCTGAAGACGGGTCACCGCTTGAGGCTGTGTCGCGCAAACCGCAAGCCCATAGACGGTTTCGGTCGGAAACGCAACTATTTTTCCTCTCAAAAGCTGTCCGCTCACTTCGCGTACCCGTTCAGGATCAGGCCGCCTCGGATCTAACTTGACAATCGTTGTCTTCATGGCCTCTCCGTCAAACGCTATCTCGACTTCGCTCTTTTCAATCGGTTGTTCTTTTCCGCTACGGATCGTGATAATTTTTCTTTATGCATTTCCAGTCTTCTTTGAAGCGGTTTTGAATTGAGGCTTAAAATTTGAACCGCCAAAATACCCGCATTGGCCGCTCCGGACTTTCCGATTGCCACCGTCGCGACCGGAATCCCGCTTGGCATCTGCACGGTTGAAAGCAATGAATCAAGCCCTTTCAAAGCGGAAGAATCAATCGGAACGCCGATCACAGGCACAATCGTATGCGCCGCAATCACCCCTGCCAAGTGAGCCGCTCCTCCGGCTCCGGCAATCACTACTTGAATGCCGCGTTTCTTAAGCCCCTTACCAAATGCCGTCACACGCTCCGGGCTCCTGTGCGCCGAAAGAATCTGCACCTCATGCGACACGCCGAAATCAGTAAGCGATTTTGCCGCTTCCGTCATCACATCAAGATCGCTGTCGCTTCCCATGACAATTGAAACTTGCGGTTTTGCCATTGTTACCTCACTCCTGTTTTCTCTAATACCCGCTTGCCGATGTCCTTGCGGTAAAATCCGCCTTGAAAGGAAATTTTTTCCACCGTTTGATATGCCAAATCGCGCGCTTGTTTAAACGACTCGCCAAGCGCCGAAACCGTAAGCACGCGGCCGCCGCTCGTCGTCACTTTACCTGACAAATCACGCGTCGTTCCGGCATGAAACACATAAGCGCTTTCGGATTTCACTTGATCCAGCCCTTTGATTTCAAATCCGCATTGATAAGTCCCCGGGTAACCACCAGAAGCCATGACCACGGTCAGGCAAGGCCGCCGATCCCATGCCAGGTTTTGGGTTTTGAGCCGTCCGTCCGCGATTTCAAGCATAATGGGAACAATATCTGTTTTGAGCCTGGGCAGAATCGCCTGGGCTTCGGGATCGCCAAAGCGGACGTTATATTCCAAAACTTGCGGCCCCGAACTGGTCATCATGATTCCTACATACAGCAAACCGCAGTAGGGTGTCTGGCGCCGTTTTAATTCCTGAATAACCGGAAGGGCCGTTTTCTCTACAATTTCACTTAATTCATGATCCGAAACAAACGGACACGGCGAATAAGCACCCATTCCGCCCGTATTTGGCCCTTGATCGTCATCGAAGGCGCGTTTATGGTCCTGCGAACTTGCGAGCGGGATTACTTTTTCACCGTCCGTGAACAGCAAAACGGAAAGTTCATCCCCGGTGAAAAATTCCTCAATCACGACCAATTTTCCGGAATCGCCGAACAGACGATTCTGAATCATTTGATTGACCACTTGAATGCCTTCTTCACAAGATCCGGCGATCAATACGCCCTTGCCTCCGGCAAGGCCGTCGGCTTTGATGACAAAAGGCGGCTCGCGATCGACGATAAAACGTTTTGCCTCAATGACATTGTCAAAAACCTGAAAGGCTGCGGTGGGGACACCGACTTCCGCCATGAGACGCTTTGAAAAAGCTTTGCTTCCTTCGAGTTTCGCCGCTTCCCGGCTGGGGCCGAACACTTTTAGGCCTGACGCCTGAAACAAATCCACAATTCCATATGTTAATGGGAGCTCCGGGCCGACGACGGTAAGGTCAATTTTTTGATTGAACGCGAAATCTCTCAGGTCTTCCAATTGATCGACGCTGATATTGACGCATTCCGCCAGTTCTTCAATTCCCGCGTTGCCGGGCGCCGCGTAAATTTTTGTAACGAGCGGGCTCTGCGCGATTTTCCAAACCAGAGCATGTTCCCGCCCTCCGGCTCCAATGACTAAGATTTTCACTTGATCAAAACTCCGCTTCCCTTTTTAACTTTTCCGACGATCCAGGACGAAAGCTTATTTCGTTTCAAAATTTTCTGGGCTGCCTGAACATCCGAACGATTCATCATAAAAACCATTCCGATTCCCATGTTAAACGTATGATACATTTGCTCATCCGTGTAACGCGACCTTTTTTTAACTTCGCTAAACAATCCGCCGATCGGCCAGCTTCCTTTAACGATATGAGCGCCTAACCCGTGCGGCAGCACCCGCCGCAAATTATCTTGGAACCCGCCGCCCGTAATGTGCGCAATCGCGCCAACCGGAATCGCCTGAATCATTTCCAAAACCGCTTTCACGTAAATTCGCGTCGGGCGAAGCAGTTCGCGTCCGACTTTTCCGGAAAGCTCCTTCTTGTTAAATAACTTTCTAAGAAGCGAGTAACCGTTGCTGTGAAAACCCGATGACTGAACGCCCAGAAGTACATCCCCTGATCGAACCGCACGGCCGTCAATCACTTTGGACTGTTCCACGAGCCCTACCGCAAATCCGGCTAGGTCATACTTTGAATTTTCGTAGAAACCGGGCATAATGGCTGTTTCACCGCCTACTAACGCGCAGCCGGCTTCGCGGCACCCCGCAGCGATACCACGAATGACCTCAACGGTTTTCTTCCGCTCAAACGCTCCGGTAGCGAAGTAATCAAGGAAAAAAATCGGTTTCGCTCCGCAGGTGATTAAATCATTGACGCACATCGCGACCAAATCGATTCCGATCGTATCGTGCTTATTGAGAAGGCGTGCGAGTTCCAGTTTCGTTCCTACGCCGTCGGTGGTTGAAACAAGCAACGGATGGCGCAGTCCAAATTTTTGGATGTCAAAAAGCGCCGAAAAACCTCCGAATTGAAAACGGCCGTTTTTCTGAGTAGACCGCGCAAGCTTTGCCAAAGCGCGGTTGTAAGAAGGGTCTCCTTTTAAATGCGGCACGCCGGCGTAGGATTCAAGCGCTTGGGCTACCATGTCCGCTCCAATTTAAATTTGTCCATCTCGTCAAAAATCTTGGTCGGGTATTTTCCCGTAAAACAAGCGGTGCAATAATTTTCTTTCGGAAATGAAACGGCGCTTAAAAGCCCCTCATGGCTCAGATACCCGAGGCTATCCACCCCGATAAAATCTTTAATTTTCTCCACCGTTTTCTGGTACCCAATTAATTCTTCCTTGGAGGGAAAATCAATTCCGTAAAAACAAGGCGACACATGCGGAGGGCAGCTAATTCTCATGTGAACTTCCTTTGCCCCTGCTTTTCTTAAAAGCCCGACACGCGATTTCGAGGTGTTGCCTCGGACGATCGAATCATCAATGACGACGACGCGCTTTCCCGCCACGACTTCTTGGATCGTATTTAATTTAATTTTAACTTTGAAACTCCGCATCTCCTGCATCGGATTGATAAAGGTGCGGCCGATATAGTGATTGCGGGTAAACCCGTGAGCCAGCGGAATTCCGGATTCATGAGCATATCCCATCGCGGCAAAATTGCCCGAGTCCGGCACCGGAATAACCAAATCAGCATCGGCGGGATGTTCCTTGGCTAAAATTTGCCCGAGGCGTTCCCGAACAATCGCCACATTTTCGCCGAATATTTTCGAATCGGGCCTTGCGAAATACACATGTTCAAAGATGCAGTGCGCCAGGCGCAGATTTTTTCCCTTAAACGGATAAAAACTCCGCAGCCCCTTTTCATCAATGATCACGACCTCGCCGGGCTCTACATCCCGAAGGTATTGAGCCTCAATCAAATCCAGCGCGCAGGTTTCTGAGGCGATCACATAAGCGTTTCCCAATTTACCCAGGCAAAGCGGCCGAAAACCGTGCGGATCCCGGATGCCGATCAATTCTTTCTCGGTCAAAAGCGTCATGGAATAAGCGCCTTGAATCCGTTGGACCGCGCCTAAAACGCTTTCTTGTGTGTTCTTGTAAGAAGGCTTTGCCATCAAATGAACGAAAATTTCGGTATCGGTCGTGCTGCCGAAAATCGAACCATAGGCTTCAAGTTCGGAGCGTAAAAACTGAGCGTTGGTCAAATTTCCATTATGTCCGACCGCGACGGCGCCGCGCGAGTAATCCACCATGTACGGCTGAGCATTCGAAAGCGTGGAGGAGCCTGTGGTCGAATAGCGGACATGGCCGATCGCGGAACGGCCGGGAAGTTTTTGAAGGATTTGCGGATTGAAAGCATCTCCCACAAGGCCCATCGCTTTGTGCAGATAAATTTTCTTTCCGTCGCTCGTGGCAATGCCGGCGCTTTCTTCTCCGCGGTGTTGAAGCGCAAAAAGCCCGAGATAAGTCAGCTCAGCTGCTTTGTCGTGGCCGAAAACTCCGAAAACACCGCAATGATCTTTAACGCCTTCGCCGCCCATTAATTCATCGTT
>CAZPKZ010000010.1:0-15530 GCA_964587285.1 uncultured bacterium
AGAAATTGGAGGATTACCTCGCTCTATCAAAATCAAACAAATTCAAAAACAAAAAGGACAAACGCCAGCCCATAAGCGCCCGCGACAACGAAAAGCAAAAATGTAGTCAGGCCCATCGTCATTGCGAGCGAAGCGAAGCAATCTCTGTTCTCAGATTGCTTCGTCGGTGCGCTCCTCGCAATGACGTTTTTACTAATTTCTTCAAATGATTTCGGCGTTCTTTCGCAAATTTGATCAACCGCTTGGCTTTCCGGCGGGCAAAGCCTAAGCTTTGAACCAGCCTTCCATAAGACGGCCCAAATTGAGCTTCCAATTTTTTTCTGAGCGTCTTAGCGAGAAACGGGCTTTTTCCGCCCGTCGAAATGGCGATTTGAAGCGCTCCGCGCCGGATAACCGAGGGAACGATAAAGGTGGAATTTTTCGGATCATCCACCACATTCACAAATATACCTTTGCGCACGCATCGCTCGTAAACTTGATGATTCAAACTTCTGTCTGACGTCGCCGCGATCACAAGCTGGGCTTGTTTCAATGATTTCGGAACCGCCCTTCCATATTGAATCGGGACCCGATTTTGTCTCGCGAAACGAAGAAAAGAAGCCGAAAAATCACGGCTGATCGCTTGAAGCCTCGCTCCTGCGCGAATGAGAGCACGCGCTTTTCTGAGCGCGACTTGGCCGCCCCCGAGCAAAAGCACTTTTTTACCGGTCAAATTCAGGAACGCGGGATAATAGACTAACTCAGCCATTGATGGTTCTTCTCCAGAAATTCTTCAAATTCACTTTCAAGTACAAATTTAGGCGCCACGTTAAGCCCGCTCGCTTCTTCAACTGCGCGAATCGTATCTTGATTCGCTGGGTCTACCATGGCCAATTCAAGTGAATCTCCGGCTATCGCGAAGGGAACAACTTGGTGAGTGCGGATAAATTCTTCCGTCAGAATCCGCGCCAAGTCTTCACTCAGCGAGTGATTCGCGAGGCTCACATATTGGGCGCTCAGTTTTTCTTCAAGAAAACGCCCGACATCGGCGGCGCTCACCACATTCATCCGAATCAAAACCTGGCCGAGCCGCTCGCCCGTTTCAATGTGGCGGCGAAGGCCTTGGCTCAGCTCTTCTTCCGTAATCAAACCCACTTCCAGCAGCATTTGGCCGAGCAATTTGGTTGTTTTTTTTGTCCCCTGATTTTGCGAAAGAACTTCGAGCGATTCCTCAAGCGAAGTGAGAGGTTTGGCGCGCCGGTCCCTTAAATAATGGCTTCCCGGCTGAGTTTTAAGATATTGCTTCACCTCCGCCGCGTCGTGCGAAATTTCCGCCACGTTCCGGTAAGGCCGGTACAAATTGGTAATCACGGCGATGGACAGGCTCATCAGCGGAAACGCCATCGGGACCCCATTTCGGTTTTTCACCAACACGGATTTCTGTTTCCGGTCGCCTTCGTCATAATAAGTTGGAATGATCCGGTCAAATTCCTGCAAACATTCTTGGGCAAACTTGGCTTCCATGTCGGGATCAATCACCACAATAAAATCGTCCCCGCCGATATGGCCGATAAAACTATTTCGAGTGGCTCCGCTGGTCTCAAGGCTTTTGGCAATCAGCTGAGCCAAATGGCGGATGACTCTGTCTCCGCGGTCAAAACCGTATCGGTCGTTAAACGACTTAAAATGATTGATGTCAATATAACAAACCGATAAAGTCTCATTCCGCTCAAGGCGCCTTTGGATATTCTCTTCGATCGCGATGCTCCCGGGAAGGCTTGTGAGCGGATTGGCCTGAAGCCGCTCGCGGGCGCGGGTCAGATTGAGCATCATTCTCAGCTGCAGCGAAAACCCGTCAAACGGCATGATTAAAAAATCATCAAATCCGTGCTCTCGGCTTAAAACCAGCTGGCTGATTTCATTTTCCTCAGCGATCAAAATAACCGGAACGCCCAAACCCCTCAGCGTTTGCTTTATTTTTTGGGCCAAATCCAAACCTTCCACCGGCTCCATCTTAGAACCAATCAAAACCAGGTCAAAGCGGACTTTTTGAACCAGCCGCATCGCCTCATCGCTATGCGTCGCGACAAAGATATCGTAATTCCTGGCTCTCAGGCGCGTTTCAAGCAACGTGAGACTTGCCGAATCTTTTTCAGCCACTAAAATTTTATATGCCATCAAAAGCTCTCTTTCACCGCGGGAAATTTTTTCCTTAAAACGTCGATTCGATACGCGCCGATTGCTTTTCGAATCGCATGGCTTAATTCACCGTAGCGGCGCACGAAGCGGGGGCGAACCGCGGATTCAAAGCCCAACATATCATGAAGAACGAGCACCTGCCCGTCGGTCTCAGGCCCGGCGCCGATTCCAATCGTAGGGATGCGAAGCGCTTGGGTCGCTTCTTTCCCCAAAAATTTGGGGACACATTCCAGTACGATTGAAAAAACGCCCGCCTTCTCGAGCTCCTTTGCTTCATTTAAGATTCGATCCGCTTCTTCCCTTGTCCTTCCCTGAACCTTATAACCACCTAATTCTTTGACTGATTGCGGCGTCATCCCAAGGTGCCCCATCACCGAAATGCCAGCCCGAATAAGCGCTTTGACCTGAGTCAAAATTTTTCTTCCGCCTTCCAGTTTGATTGCCGTCGCACCGGCGGCCTTGAGACGCTTCGCGTTGCGGACAGCTGATGGGGCCGTTAAATAAGAACGATATGGCATATCAGCGACCAGCAAAGCATGCTTCACCGCCCGCCTCACTGCTTTCACGTGGTGAATCATATCTGACATCGTCACCGGAAGTGTCGTTTCATAGCCAAGGCAAACCATTCCGACCGAATCGCCCACCAAAACAATATCGATTCCGGCTTCATCCACCAATTTGGCGAAAGGAAAATCATAAGCCGTCAGCGCCGTAATTTTTCGTCCTTTTCGCTTCCGTCTGAGAATGTCTCCTACCGTAATTTTATTCATCATTCTACGGGCCACACGTTTCGGCGAACTCGAGAAATTCCTTTGTCTCAGACGGCCTCAAAGCATATCGTTCTTCTTTTGCCGCTCTCATCACTTCCTTCTGAAGCGGATCGCAAGTGACAAAATCAAGGCCGGCGCCTTTCGCTAATTTCAGGAACCGCGCGTTGATTCCGCCCCGGTTTTTAAGGCCGTAAGAAATATTGCTCAAGCCAATGACGGTTCGAACATCCAACTCCGACTTGAGCCTTTTAATTCTCTCAAGCGTCTCGGTTACTTTCCCTTTGGCCTCTTTCAAAGCCAGAAGCATCGCGTCGACCACAAGGCGCGCGCGCGGAATTCCCATATCTTCAAAACGCTTGAGGATGAAACTACTCGCGGCGATATGCTCGTCAGAAGTTGCCGGAATTCGGTTCTGATTCAAGGGAAGAAAGAACACTTCGGCGTTAAATTCCTTCGCCAAGGAAAATAGTCTCGCGTCCGGCTTATTCCGGTCGACCGGAGAATTAATGGATGCGCCGCTTCCCGCAGCGGGCAGGCCGGCCGCCACAATTTCGAAGTCCCGGCTGTCAATGACCAGCGGCAATTGGCTCACAGCACGGACCGCCTCCACCATTTTTTGCATCTCCCGAACGTGCTTCACATCCGCCAAAGACGCGTGAATATCTAAAGCCTGGGCGCCGGCGCGCTCTTGCGCCAAAGCTTCTTTTTGGATGTAAGCCGCGTTTCCTTCTCGAATGGCAGACGCCAAAGCGGGTTTGCCGGCCGGATTCAGGCGCTCTCCGATAATCAACATAAAAACATTATTTTTCTTGCTGGAAAGCAAGCGCCGTCACTAAATTTTCCATGAGTGTCATCGTGGTCAGCGGGCCCACGCCTCCGGGAACGGGCGTAATGAAAGCAGCTCGCTTTTTCGCAGAGTCGAATTCGACATCGCCTACGGTTTTTCCGTCCACTCGATTGATGCCCACATCAATGACAACCGCGCCCGGCTTAATCCATTCGCCCGGAATCAATTGGGGCTTGCCCGCCGAAACCACTAAAATATCCGCACGGCGGATGTGCGATTCCAAGGTGCCCGATTTAAACGTCCCCGTATGACAAATGGTACTCGTCACTTTTTTCCCGATCAAAAGTAAAAAGGCGGGCATGCCCACCACTTTGCTTGAACCGATCACAACGCCTTCTTTGCCGTACACGTCAACACCTGTTTCCTCAATTAAGCGGATCACAGCGCGAGCCGTGCAGGGCGCAAGGCCTTCTTTGTTGATGAGAAGCTTGCCCAAGTTTTTAGTTGTCACCGCTTCGACATCTTTATCCGGATGAATCGCGTCCAGCACGCGGTCCGTGCGGAAAGATTTGGGAAGCGGCATTTGAACGATCACCCCGTGAACTTTGGGGTCGCGATTGGCGCGCTCAATTTCGCCGATCAAATCCCCTTCAGCGGCCGCCGCCGGAAGCGTCGTCACTTCATGTTTGATCCCGCAGGATTCCGCGGCGCGTTTCTGCGATTTCAAATAAAGTTCTGAGGCATGATCCTCGCCGACTTGAATCGCTCTCAAGGTCGGAACCAAATTTAATGGTTCGGAAAGGGCCTCTACGCGGCGGGTGATTTCAAGCCTTAATTTTTCCGCAATTTTTTTTCCTTCAAGTAACTGTGCTTCCATAACGCCTTCCGCCGGCTTATTCAAATTTGGCTTTTGAATGTCTTTCTTTCAATTTGGCGATCGCCTCTTCGCAATGACCGCGCTCTTTTGTATCTTTCATATAAACCACGTTGATATTGGCGGTGGCCAGCGCTCCTTGAAACGCTCCGTCGAGAAGCCCGCTTGCGACAACGAGGTCATTACGAATGGAGCCTTTGGCGCAAGCATCCACACTGCCCAAAAATTCTTTCGACATGACAATCAACATCGCAAGGTCCGCCTGGAGACGAAATGAGTTTTTGAGCGCCACTTCAATTTTCTGCTGGGCTTTCTCGGGATCGGAGATTTTTTTGGCTTCCCCATAAGCGTTCATCACCTCCTGATAAACCTTGGGGTCTAAATCGATGATTTCTGAAGCGTTTTGATGCATGCGTTCCAAAGTTTCAATCACCTTATCCAAATTTTCCTTTTTTTCCCCCGCCTGTTTTTTGAGGGAAATTCGGGCGACCATGAGGATGAGCGCAATGCCGAGTGCGGCAACCAAAGCTGAAGTTCCGCCTCCACCCGGAATGGGCTCCTCACTTGAAAGTTTACTGAGATACTCCTTGATGGAACAATTCAGAAACATGGTTTTTACCGGGTGATCAGGCTCTAAAGAAAAAGAACGCGGGATTTGCGTCCCGCATCGTCCTAACAGGTTGATATTTAAGGAGATAGTATAATTATTCCGCTATAAAGTGTCAACATTTGAAAGAGCTGATTAAGTGTAAAATCAACTGTGCCGAACATAAATATTACATAAAATTGAATTTATCAATTCAGCTTTTCATTGAAGAAGAACATACTTCTCCCGAAGCCGCTGAGCACATGGCGTGGAAATACCGAAGGGTAAGAAATCTTATCCGAAGCTCGCGCGATTTCATCAAGCACATCGCGAGCCGCTCGTCCACGACCGGCAAGCTTTATTTCATAAAACTTCGGGACGGGCGTTCTTATCCGGCGGGAGAAGTGTTGACGAACGAACTTGAAGTCCTAGAGAAGACGCTCGTCGATCAACCGAAAATCCAAGAAACGACTACGGCTTCCGAACAACCTTCTGTTTCTTAATACTTTCCTTACGAACAGCCGATTGAGTTACCACAGTTGAGGCATTTGTAACAAGCGCCGCTTCGGACCGTCAGGTGCCCGCACAAATTACACATGGGCGCGTCCCCCATCATCATCGAAAGATGATCCGAAAGGACGGCCGCTGACCCCATCTTGACTGCTTGCTCCTGCGTATTGGTCACGGCGCCGATGAGCGCAAGTTCCGGAGTGGGACGTTTGGGCATATTTGAGGTGCTTTGGCCGTTACTTTCGTGAAGCTCCGTTTGCGGCAAAAGTTCTTTAATCATCACTTTGGCGGGAACTTTAACCGAAGCCGGCACGGGCTCACTATCGATAGGCTTTTTATGGACAAAATCGGTCATGCCGAGGTATTCCATTCCGAGCACGCGGAAAATGTAGTCGATCACCGAAGTGGCAAATTTGATATTCGGATGCTCCACCGCACCCTGCGGCTCAAAACGCGTAAAGGTAAAGACATCGACGAATTCTTTGAGCGGAACACCGTATTGAAGGCCGAGTGAAACGGCGATCGCGAAACAATTCATCATGCTCCGGAACGCGGCGCCTTCTTTGTGCATATCGATAAAAATTTCGCCAAGCGATTGATCTTCATACTCGCCGGTTCTCACGTAAACCTTATGGCCGCCGACGGAGGCTTCCTGCGTAAATCCGGCGCGCTTCTTGGGGAGGCGGCGGCGCCTTAAAACCGGCGGCTCCGCGGTTTTTTCGGCTGCCTTTTCTTTGCCATCAGACTTAGAATCCGATGAGGACGTATTTAAAGGTTGAGAAGCTTTGCAGCCGTCCCGGTAAAGCGCGATGGCCTTAAGCCCGAGTTTCCAGCCCTCTACATAAATATCGCGAATCTCCTCGACCGTGGCTTCCTTGGGCAAATTCACCGTTTTGGAAATCGCGCCCGAAATAAACGGCTGCACGGCCGCCATCATCCGGACGTGGGCCATCGGCGCGATAAATCGCTCGCCGTATTTACCGCACTTATTGGCGCAATCAAAAATGGGAAGGTGCTCCGCTTTCAGATGAGGCGCTCCTTCCACCGTCATCGTGCCGCAAACCACGCGATTGGCTTCTTCAATTTCAGCGGCAGAGAAACCAAGCACTTCAAGCAGATTAAAATTGGGCTGTTTGTAGACTTCCGGCTTAAAACCCAAACGTTTGAGCGCTTCCTCACCCAAAACCCATGGGGCAAAGGCATGAGCCAATTCAAAAACGCCGGCCAGTTTGGATTCAATTTTGGCAATATCCTCACTTGTAAAACCTTTGGTGTGAAGCGCGTTGTCATTCACCCAGGGAGCATGTTTGAGGGAAGCCGTGCCCATGACGTATTCAATCATATCTTTGATTTCGGATTCCGAATACCCGAGTTTCCTGAGCGCGGCCGGAACCGATTGATTCACAATCTTAAAATATCCGCCGCCCGCTAATTTTTTAAATTTCACAAGCGCAAAATCGGGCTCCACGCCCGTCGTGTCGCAATCCATCAGAAGCCCGATCGTTCCGGTCGGCGCGATCACGGTTGCCTGAGCGTTTCGGTAGCCGTAACGTTTTCCAAACGCAAGCGCCTCATCCCAATCCTCCTGCGCCGCTTTCAAAAGATAAGTTGGGCATTTATCTTTGTTGATTTGGTAAGCCGCATCGCGGTGTTTTCCGATCACACGAAGCATCGGCTCTTTATTTTTCGCATAGCCGGAGAAAGTGCCTTTGGATTGCGCGATTTCGGCTGAGACTCTGTAAGCGTGCCCCGTCATAATCGCGGTAAGCGCTCCGCCAATCGCCACCGCTTCTTCGCTGTCATAGG
This sequence comes from uncultured bacterium, assembly GCA_964587285.1. Taxonomy (GTDB): domain Bacteria; phylum Omnitrophota; class Omnitrophia; order Omnitrophales; family Danuiimicrobiaceae; genus 01-FULL-45-10b. Next base: position 7,512 of record CAZPKZ010000010.1, read on the forward strand.
GAATGCCGCCCACCATCAAAAGGGTTCCCAAATTGGCGTAACCCAAACCGAGAGGCCGATAGTCGTGGCTGTTTTGCCCGATGGGTTTGGTCGGGTAAGAGGCGAAATCAACGAGAATTTCCTGAGCCAAAATAAAAATCCGGCAGGCATGGCGGTAACCCTCCACATCAAAGGTGCCGTCTGCGTTAAGAAACTTCATCAAATTGATGGAAGCGAGATTGCAAGCCGTATCATCCAAAAACATGTATTCGGAACAGGGGTTGGAGGCGCGGATGCGGTCCGTATTGGCGGAGGTATGCCAATCATTAATGGTTGTATCAAACTGAACGCCGGGATCGGCGCAGGCCCAAGCGGCTTGGCAGATACGGTCCATCAGGTCCTTGGCTTTAAAGGTCTCGCACACTTGCCCCGTCGTCCGGAAACGGGTTTGCCACTGGCCGTCATTCAGATAAGCCTTCATGAAATCGTCTGCGATACGGACTGAATTATTGGAATTTTGGCCCGAGACCGTTCGGTAAGCCTCTCCGTTGAAATCGGCCGGGAACCCCTGGGAAATCAAGGCCCGGGCCTTTCTTTCTTCTCTCAGTTTCCAATCGATATAATCCACAATTTCGGGATGGTCCATATCCAGCACGACCATCTTCGCCGCCCGGCGCGTGGTTCCGCCTGATTTGGTGGCGCCGGCGCCGCGGTCCAAGACTTCCAGGAAAGACATGAGGCCCGAGGACGTGCCGCCGCCTGAAAGTTTTTCTTGTTTGCCGCGGAGGTTTGAAAAATTGGTGCCCGTGCCGGAACCAAATTTAAACAACCGGGCTTCGGATTTGACCAATTCAAAAATGGACATGAGATCGTCATGCACCGATTGAATGAAACAAGCGGAACATTGAGGATGAGAATAAGAGTCCGTCGTTTGTTCGATCGTATCTATCTTCGGATTCCAATGCCAATTGCCGCCGCTTCCTTGAATGCCGTATTCGTGATAAAGTCCGCAATTGAACCAAACGGGCGAATTAAACGCGGCTTTTTGATTCACTAAAAGATGAGTCAGTTCGGCTTCAAATGATTCCGCATCTTCTGCGGTGAGAAAATAACCTCCGAATTCTTCGCCGGCCACACGGATCGTATGAGCCAGACGCTTCACGACTTGACGGACGCTTGTTTCAGAACCGGTTTTGGGAATACCCGCTTTTCTAAAATATTTGGAGACGACGATGTCGGTGGCAAGCTGCGACCACGAAGCGGGAATTTCCGCGTCCTCCATTTTAAAAACAACGGAACCGTCCGGATTGGTGATCACGGAGGTGCGGCGCACCCACTCGAGTTCACTAAAGGGATGGACTCCGGGGCGCGAAAACCGGCGAGATAGATGAAGGCCGCGTCCGGGATGGCTTAATTTATTCTCAGATTGAACTATTGCTTTTGCCTGCATTTTTGTCTTCTGCGTCCTAACTGCCATCGGGGAACCCTCCCTTATTCAATCGTGAGTCGCCGTTATGAGTAACCCCTAGATGCGCTGGAACCCATATATTGTACTTAAAAATTGGGTTTTGCACAACATCTAGTGTCATCAAGCATAAAATCGGCACGCATTGGAGAAGACTTTAATCCAACGTGAAAGCTCAAGCGTTGCCTGCTTTAAGATTTGTGATTGGGTTGATTGTTTGTTGTTACGTGAAAACGCGGCTGAGAATTTTTTGGCATCGACGGGAATTTTAAAGACAAAAAAAGAGTGGCTGACTCGCCACTCTGTTCGTCCTTATGCTGCGCTCGCGATTTGAATCATGAAATTAAGAAACCGAATGACTTCCCGTTTATTTTTGATCGACCTAACTTTTTTGATCTCTCAGTCGAAGAACTGCACCAAAGAACATGTTGTTTCTTACACAGGAGAATTTTAGTGAAGAAGCACTCACGTGTCAACGAAAAAAATAAATTTTTTTTATTTTTATTTTCCGATGCAGAACTCTTTGAAGATCACATCCAAAAGATCTTCGCTGTAGATTTCGCCGACCAATTCTTTGAGCGCATCGATCGAGACTTTGAGGTCCACCGTCACGAACTCGAGCGATTCCCTGCTTAAGAACGTTTGAAAACTCTTTTCCAGCAATTCAAGCGATGTCTCCAAAGCCCGCCTATGGCGCAGCCGCGTAATCAGAATAGATTCTTCAGCAACTTCCGTGCCCAGAATTGAATCCACAATTTTTTTCTCAAGATTTTCAATTCCTTCCAAAGTTTTTGCGGAAAGAAAAATGGGCTCGATGCCTTCTGTGAGTTTTTCAAGTTGCTTATGGCTGATTTTTCCGCCGTGAATATCAATCTTATTAATGATGGGGATCGTCCGCCTGCCCTTGAGGCTAGCTAGGATCGCCAGGTCCTCCTCCACAAGCCCGCTTGTAGCATCTAAGACCCACAAAAAGAGGTCTCCTCCCTCCAGATAGCGTTTCGTCCTCTCCATCGCCGCCTGATCTAAGGGGTCGATGCTCTTCCACAACCCGGCGGTGTCAACGAGCCGGATCCAAAGGCCTTCCAGCTCGATGGATTCTTCCAAAATGTCCCTAGTGGTTCCCGGAATCTCCGAAACCAGCGCCCGGTCACGGTTGAGAAGCGCATTTAAGAGCGACGACTTTCCCACATTCGGCCGCCCGACAATGATCACGCAGGCTCCTTCCCTCAAAATCTCGCCTTTTGAGAACGAGCCCAGCAAACGTTTGATCCGATCCAAAATGGTTTGAAAACGGGACTCAAATTCAGGGTTTGAGTAAACCTCGAGATGTTCATCCGGAAAGTCAAGATAGGCCTCCAGATGAGCGTAAAGCTTCATTAATTCATCCTTGATCGAATTTAATTCCGAAGAAAGCTTGCCCACGAGCTGCCGAAGGGCGATTTCAAGTGAGCGGTCGGTTTTAGCACGGATCAAATCTAAAACCGCTTCAGCCTGGGTTAAATCAAGGCGGCCGTTCAAAAAAGCGCGCCGCGTGAATTCGCCCGGCTCCGCTTGACGCGCTCCGAGCGAAAGCGCAAGATCCAAAATTTTCCTGAGGATGAGCGATCCGCCGTGGGCGCTGATTTCAACCACATCTTCTCCGGTGTAAGATTTCGGGCCCAGAAATAGGGTCACCACAGCCTGATCAATTGCACGCCCCTCATGGCCAACGATATGGCCAAAACTCGCGGTATGCGATTTTAATTCGTGAAGTGAGGCACCGCCTGCGCTTCGAAACATGCATTCGGCGATTGAGATGGCGTTGGGGCCGCTCAAACGGATCACGCCGATTCCGCCTTCGCCCGGCGGCGTGGAAATCGCGGCGATGGTATCTTCTAAATGAATTTCGGGCATCCTAAAATCTCTCTGGCTTCTCCCGCTAAAAATAATGAACCGGTGATGAGGATGACGCTATTCTTGGAAGCGAGTCGTCTCCCAATATGAAGCGTCTCTTTCAAGCCCTCCGTCCAAAAAGTGGGTTTTTTATACCCCATTTCGCTCAAGGTTTCCAGAATAACTTTAGGTTCCTGAGCCCTTGGATTGTTACTTTTTGTCACAATAAAAGTGGAAGCCATGGGTAAAAGCGGTTTCAAGATAGCTTTGAGATTCTTCTCGCGGGAAGTGCCCAATATGGCGACGCATTTTCTCCCGGGAAATAAAGTTCTAAGGGCAAGGCAAACTTCATTCATGGAAGCGCCATTATGCGCTCCGTCTAAAACGTACATTCGTGTGCCGCGGCGCGCCAATTCAAAGCGCCCGGGCCAATAGGCTCGGGCGAGCCCTTCCCTGATTTTTGCTTCCGTAAAAGTAAAACCGTATTGGTTTCCCAAAACTCCGGCCGCGGCAAGCGCGACAGCGGCGTTTTGAATTTGGAACCGTCCCGGCAATTTAATTTTGAGATTTTCCCACTTGCCAAAGCCAATTTGAAAATCAAACGAACTTCCCCCTTTGGACATTTTCTCGCGCAGGGTATGAAATAAAGTACCCAAGAAATACGCTTTGGCTTTCTCGCGTTTGATCTGAGATTGAATCACGCGCTTCGCTTCTCGCGGCTGTGCCGCAGATACCACATGAGCGCCTTTTTTAATGATGGCGGCTTTCTCACGCGCGATTAAAGCAAGCGTTCGCCCCAAATGCTCCTCATGATCGTAACTGATCGGCGTGATGACGGAAACCAAGGGTTCGAGCACGTTGGTCGCGTCCAGCCGTCCGCCCATTCCCACTTCAAAAATGGCAAGGTCCACGCGCTTCGCGGCAAAATAAAGGATCGCGAGAAGCGTAATCATTTCGAAATACGTGATAGGCCCGTAAGAAACGATCTCTTTTTCGTGCCTCTCAACGACGTTTCGAATCCGGCTCATCCATTTCGCGAATTCGCGCTTGGAAATCACGCGGCCGTTGATTCGAATCCGCTCGCGGGGATCGCTTAAGTGAGGCGAAGTATAAAGCCCGGCGGAATATCCGTGAGCGCTGATGATGGAAGAAATAAAATTGGCGGTGGAGCCTTTGCCCTTTGTTCCGGCCACCAAAACGGAGGAAAATAAATATTCGGGATGGTCGAACCAACTGACGAGTGAGGCCATCCGCTTGAGATTAAACTGGCGCTGATACTCAAACGGCAAGCGTTCAAAATTGAGAAAAGAAGTGAGATAGCGGATTGCGCCGGGATATTGCATCGAAATCAATTAATGCCGGAAATGTCTTTCGCCGGTGAAGACCATCGCGATTCCGGCGTTATTCGCGGCATCGATCACTTCCTGATCGCGGATGGAGCCTCCCGGCTGGATGATCGCGCGAATCCCGTGGTCATAAGCGACTTCAATATTATCCGCCATCGGAAAAAAAGCGTCGCTGGCGAGAATGGAGCCCCGCGTGCGGTCTCCCGCTTTCATGCAGGCGAGTTTGACGCTGTCCACACGCGACATTTGGCCGCAGCCGATTCCAACGGTCTTTTTTCCTTGCGTGAGGATTATCGCGTTGGAGCGCGCGACCTTGGCGCACTTCCAGGCAAAAAGAAGGTCTGCGATTTCGGAAGGCTTGAGTTGTTTTTGAGTCACCCATTTCAGATTTTTCCTCAATTCCTTTTCATGTTCCCAAATGGGGCGGTCACGGTCCTGCAGGAGAAGGCCTGTTTTGATGACCCTGAAATCGTAAGGTTCGATATCATAAAGGCCGTGCACTTGAAGAATCCTCAAGTTTTTTCTTGATTTCAAAATCTGAAGGGCGCTTTCCGTAAAATGAGGGGCAATGATTAATTCAAAAAAAGAAAGTTTTTCAAAAATCAGCTGGGCCAGATGCTCATCGCAGGTTTGGTTGATTCCGACAATTCCCCCGAACGCGGAAAGAGGGTCACACTCAATCGCCTGCGCAATGGCCGCTGAAATTTGAGCGTCGGCTGAAATGCCCGAAGGATTATTGTGTTTCACAACGCAAGCGGCGGGCTCCTTAAATTCGCGGAGAATATCCATGGCCGCCTCAAAATCGAGAATATTATTGTAGGAAAGTTCCTTGCCGTGAAATTGCTCAAACCGGAATGTGGACGTTCCTCCCGTCCGCTTGTAAAAGGCGGCCCGTTGATGCGGATTTTCGCCGTAACGGAGGCTTGCGGCTTTTTCAAACGCTTCATCAAAAACGGCGGGTAAGTCATTGCGAGACAGCATTCCAAGTGAAGTCGAAGCAATCTCAGACTGGGATTGCTTCGTCCAGTCCATCCGTTGGCTGTCCTCGCAATGACGGGATAAATACCGCCCGATTTCACGGTCATAACTAGATGTGTGGCGAAACACTTTCGCGGCAAGCGTCCGGCGCAGTTCAAGAGAAAGAGCGCCCTTTCCATGTTTGAGCCCCTCAATGACAGCCGGATAATCATTCGGGTCTGACACCACGGCGACGGATTCAAAATTCTTCGCCGCGGAACGAAGCATCGTGGGTCCGCCGATGTCGATTTGTTCGACCGCTTCCTTTAATTCGACGCGCGGCTTTTGAATCGTCTCGGAGAAAGGATAAAGATTCACCACGACAAGATCAATCGGAAGAATGCCGTGTTTTTTTGCTTCGCGCGATTGTTTGGGATTCGTACGGAGATAAAGAAGCCCGCCGTGGACTTTGGGATGAAGGGTTTTAAGCCGCCCGTCTAAAATTTCGGGAAATCCGGTCAATTCCGAAATGGAACGCGCGGGAATTTTATTTTGGCGCAGGAGGGCCAGCGTGCCGCCGGTTGAGAAGATTTCGACCTTAAGCCGCTTCAGTTCCTTGGCAAGCCCAATGAGGCCTGTTTTGTCGGAAACGCTGATAATCGCTCGTTTGATTTTCATGGGGAAAAAGATTGTACCATAAAATAAAAAAAGGGGACAGGCAGGAAATCTTGCCTGTCCCCTTTTTTACGAAATATTACGCGGCTTTATCGCGTGCCGCTTCGGCTTGTTTAAAGATGGTGAGCTGCCTTGAAACCTCAGCCAACGTGAGAAAGATAGACCCATTCTGAAACCCGATCGAGGCATCGGGCAAATATTGATCAAAATATTGAACGATATACTTTTGGGCGAAACGTTGATCCTTAATCTTTTCGGCTTCCAGCAAACTTGCGAGATTAAGGAGAAGAAGTGTGCGCACCACATAGGCTTCTGCCGCTTGAACCAGCTCTTGAGGTGACAGGTTCACACCTTTAAGTTCCTCAACGTTATCAATAGCGCTCAGAATTTGTTTGGCAAGGCCCTCCGGAATTGCGTTTGCCTCATCCTGGCTTGCGAGCGAAACAATCGAACGCGGATGCGCGCTGTTGGCTTCATCCCTCATTTCATTTTCAATGGCTTGAACAATCGTTTTTGCCTCAGGCCCGATGGCAAATTGGACGATTCGACCCGCCAGGTTTTGTTCAACCGGATTCAGGCCGCTATTTGAACTATAAACCGCGGATTTGAGCTTTCTCGCAAATTCTCCCGCGAAGACAAACGACTTGTTATAGTTTCCGCGGGCATCGCGTTTGGCAAGGCTTGCAAGGATCGGAATTGCGGCGAGAATCAGCGAAATTCTCTGATCCAGATTTTCTTGATCGGCCGCCGTTGTAAGAACCGCGACTGCTTTTCCGTCCACCGGCAGTTTTCCTTCCTCAATCAATTGCTTCAAAAATGACTGGCTCGTTTCAATTTCGTCACGAAGACTCACTTGATAGGCTTTGCTTTGCGTATCATCCGTTTTCCCTGCCTGCCGCGCAACAGCCGGCAGAATGGCTTCAAGCAAGGCATTGAAAATCGGACGAGGAAGGTCGGAATCAATGGTGTCAGCAGAAACTCGAGCTGCATAGGCCACAGATTCTAAAGAAACACCCACATGTTTGAGAAGAAAATCTCTAAGTTCTGAACGCCTAACTTTAGGAAGCTTAACATTTGCTGGCGTTACCAAGCGGCCTCGCCCTTCTGAAGATAAAACTTTTGGCGGTTGAATGCCTTTTTTCCTATCATAAACTTCTTCTTTATCGATCGGAATATCTCTCGGCGCATCAAACGAAAGCTGCGCTTTTTGGTTATCACCTTCTCCGCGAACCGTCGTTAATACTATTCTGACTTCACCATTTTGACCTAATCGCTTGGTTTGCAAATCCAGTTTTTGCGGAACGCGCAAATCCAAGACTTGTTCCTCTTGTTGATCTAAATCTTTCCTTGCGCCAATCTGAAGAGAGACCTGATTTTTTGAAATACGGTTGACTCGAAAAAATATTTCATCAACACCAATAATGACTGACTCCTTTTCTTGGCGCCCAATTTCAAGGCTTCGCAGCTCCGCTCTCGAATCCGCTCGATTCGAGAGACGGACAGTCCTCAGTTCCGCTCGAACTGAGGGCAGCTCTGCACGAGACGGGGCTGCCGTTGAGGACAGAGCAGTGCTTGCCTGCGGCAAGCGCAGTTCAGCGCGGACAGAACGAAGAACCTCACTTTGTCTTTTGTCAATCACGATACCTGACTTGTTACGATCTCCTATATTGTGCGACATGACCGGAAGAGTTCGTAAGACTTTAGTTGTAACATATTCCGCTGGCT
>CAZPKZ010000010.1:15540-17737 GCA_964587285.1 uncultured bacterium
GCGAGGTGTAATCGGAAGCGTTCTCAAAACATCAGCTGTGACATAGGCTACCTTTTCTCTACTGCGCAGCTCGGCGCGGGCGGCTTGACTTAAAGGCATACGTGTAGTAGCATTTTGATATGATTCGGATACGACGGAAGGAATTTGTGGTTTTGATTGAAAAAGATGAGGACGGGATCCTTGTGGCTTCAGTTCCCGGCCTTCCCGGATGTCATACCCAGGCAAAATCTCTCCCTCAACTCCTTGAACGGATAAAAGAGGTGATCCGGCTTTGCCTGAAGGTTGAGAAAAAATCTCCTGAACCCTTGAAGTTTGTGGGGCTTCAGGAAGTAGAAATCTAAAACTTTGAGCCGTCTTACCCCGCTTAAACCTACCCAACTGATTCGAATCCTCACCCGCCTTGGTTTTCAAAGAATTCGGCAAGAAGGCAGTCATATCTTTTTCCGCCATCCCGATGGGCGTACGACGGTTGTCCCTATGCACAAGGGAGAGGACATCGGCAGAGGCTTGATGAGAAAGATCCTGAGAGACATTGACATTTCCTGGGATGTTTTTATCCGCTATCGTTGACCTTAACTGATCCTTCCGCAGCTCCGCGCGGCCGGCGCGGGCTGCTGCTCTTCGTACCTCTACGGCATATCTGGCCTCTAACCATTCCTCATGAAGCTTCGCTGCGCGCTGTGAACCGAGGTAAGAATTATGAAGTGGGTCAGGCTCGGATGCCAAGCTTTCCTGTCGAGCTATGATCTCAGCAGCACGAGGTGCACCAAGATATACATTACGATCGGGGTGAACTATATTGGCAAGCCTTTTATCAAGTTCTGTTTTAACTGTTCGTACGTCATCACGGTCCATGTCTAAATAATGGTCGGACCTGGCCCGGTCGAAAAGTTCCTTCGCATGGATAGCCTCACCGCGAAGCATAGCCAATTGGATCTCTTGAAGCCACAAGAGCGGTGTTTCCCGCATCTCGGCGCGGCGGGAAGCGGCCTCTACAAACTGTTTGCCATTGACGAAAATTTCGAATTTGCTCGGAATCGCAAAACTCCCAACGAACAAGGGCATGAAGGATCCGGCCGTTCCAAAGTAAAGCGTGCTGTCAGCAAGATCATCTTCCAATTTTGTCGTCAATAATGTGTAACCCACTTCATTCAAGAGAGGGCGAATCAGCCGGAGCAATTTCTTCAAATCGTCATTAAGATCGGAACGCTCAATATCAGCTTCAAATTGCCTGGCCATGGCTTCCGCCAATAATTCGTCAAACTGCACCAAGTGGCTTTTTCTAACGATTGAATCTTGAGCCTTCAATGCACCGATAAAACTTTCTCTGAAACTTTCAAACATTGTCGCTTCAAAAGAGCCTCTTCCCGCAGAGCGAGCGGCATCTTTTTTGGGATGAAGCGTAAGTGGAAATGTGATGTCGAATTTTCCTAACTGAACGGGTAAAAGAGGAAATTCTTTAGTACGGCCATCAGCTAAAGTGGTTAGAACCGTTACCAGATCTGTTTTCTTAAAATATCGATTCCGCCAAGCAAGAAGCCGATGCGTTTCAACCAAGAAGTCTCTTCTCATTCTTCTGATCTTTGGATCTGGGGAAGGCGTCGATCGAATAGCGTCCGAATTAGCGAGCAAAAGGATACGCCGCAGGTTGAGAAACGCCACATCGCGCGCCTCTTCTCCTGACTCAGGAGCATCCTCCCGCAGCTCAGCGCGGGGCGGTATATTCAATACCTTGCGCCTTCGTTCGCTAGTAACAACTTCGTGCTCAATGCGACCGAACATATCTTGATCAAATAATTTTTCGGCGTCTTTATAAACTCCTCCTACCGCTTCGACGACCAGAGTTACATAAAGGAAATTGGAAATCCTCATTGTCAAAATATTGAGGTCAATTTTCTCACCCCTCTCCTCGACCAAGACCATTAAAAGAGGGATCATGGCTTTTCTAAGTTGATCGGTAACAAGTAACCGCCGCCTCGTCCCAAAAATTTCATATTCGATTAAATTACCTACACGCCACAGTTCAAAATCAATTGGACTGTTAGATGCTAAATAATATAAAACTTCTCGAACATCCCGCGCAGCCAAGTGATCTTTGTGATGAACTGCATCTACGTGAACGTCAAAAAGACCTGCTAAAGAATCAATGAGGCTGTCAGAATAAGAATCTGAATCAGGTAGAGGACCCAAAAGCGGT
>CAZPKZ010000010.1:17747-18831 GCA_964587285.1 uncultured bacterium
GATGGTTTTTTTTTTTTTTTTCTCGGCCCTCGCCGCTTCGCTCCGAGGACTCTCGGGGCGCTTCGATAATTTTGGCCGTAAACTATCTTCAATGTTGCGCACCTCGGCGCGGACGGGAGCTGGAATAGTTTCGCGGATAAATTTGTCGCCCGGGTGGCCGCGAAATCCGGCGAGCCTGAGCTGCTCTATGATGAGCGTTTGAACATGCTTTTTTAACTGGGTTAGATCCGACACGTCAAAGTAGTCATCAAGAATTGCCGGGAGCATAGGTTCATCCGGATTTCTTTTCAGTCTGATCTTGCCGCCAGGGGGAAAGTGATCGAGATCATGACGCAAGCGCCGCAAACGGTAATAATCCTTCGATTGCCCGGGGTTTAGCTTCACAAATTTACCTTTTCCGGTGGGGACAAAATCCATGTCCCATAACAAAAGGCCTAAGTCATGATAATTTCCATCCGGGCCACGAAATCTGTGAGCGAACGGAAGATTTCCAATGTCCACCGGCGTACTCACCGGAAGCTGATTCAGGTAAGTGAGGAGAACTGGAATCATTTTTGGATACTTTTCAATTAACCCGGCAATAAAATTTTCTCTTGCCTGAACATCGGCCAAAACGCGTTCAGAGCGGGTTTCATCGACGCGGATTTGATACTGAAAGTCATCCAGATTTCCGGTTTCAAGCTGCCGGACCAGCGTCAGCACAACAGGGAAATTTTGGATGCCTTCAAATCTTTTTCTCAAAAAAGCTTCGAGTGTTTTATGATGATACGGCTGCGGGGCTTTTGAAATTTCAAGGTTTCCATTGAAAATAAGCGCGACACTCGTAATATTTTTTCGCTCATTTCGCGGGAGGCCGTCTATCAGCCGCTTGATCATTTCCCAAAATTCCTGCTTTGAGGCCGGAATTAAAGCCGGACTTTCATCAAATTCGAATACATTTTCATCTGCCGTTCGCAGCTCGGAACGGGAAGTGACTTCCGAACTCTCGGTGTTCGGATTGCCGGTCAAAGGAAAGGAATGGAATAAATTATTTAACGAAATCCAAATCTTGACAACCAAGAACGCGGGAGGGCCAAAAATGAGG
>CAZPKZ010000011.1:0-18700 GCA_964587285.1 uncultured bacterium
TGTCCGCCAAGAAATTCTCTCGGGGGAGCCGGCCAATCTTGAGACCCTGTTTGAACCGGAGCCGGAGGCCATGGATCAGCTTGAAAACGTGTTGTTCGCGATTTCGAGAGTTTTGTTAAGCTCAGACAGGGAAATTGATTTTTATACGCTTCATGCCACCGATGTTGAATCGACGGGCCTTCAATTGATGCTTATGGGATATGTTCCCGATGTTCGGCGGGTCCGGTTGTGGGATATTTCAAGGAACGAATACCGAAAGCGTGTCCTTCACGAACTCAAATTCAGCCGTTCCGTTCTCTGGGAGAAACCGGTGAGGGAACTTTTAGAAAAAGCGGGAACGCTTGAATTTGAGACTATCGCGAGCCAATCCTTTTCCGTCCCCCCGACGCCTGAGGCGGTTTCCCCGCTTTTTTACGAATTTTTGACGAGCGCCGAACATAAACGGAATCTGAAAATCCAAATTCAAGAAATTAAAAGCCGGCCCTACCATGACGCTCAAGCTTTGGTATATGTGAAGCTGATTGAGACGTACGAGCCCAAAGAAGGATTTCAAGATACATTTTCTTATCCTTCGGGAACGGAGCTTGAGTATATTTTCATCGCGGAGCCGACAGAGAAACATTTTAAAATCGCCCGCGTCATCCCGTTTTATTATTTGGACCAAACGAAACAACTTCAAAAAATTGCTCTGCCGCCCGAGCTGGATCTTGACCGAAATCTGGAATCGTGGCCCCAGCGGTTTTCGGTCGAAGAAATTAACCTGGGCGAATTTTTAGCCCGGCAGTTAAACCGCCGGGTCCAGGCGTTATTGGTCGCGGATGAGAGGATTCACCATACGATCCAGCACGCGCAAATTAATTTTGATTATCAGACTCCTAAGAAAACGTCTTTTTCGCGGGAAAAACCTTATTTTGCGCTCCATTTCGATTTTCTAACGAAAGGAATGGAAAAATCGTCACGGACCATTGATCAAGTCATTTTTAACGAGGACGTTCTTTATTTGTTCAATTTAATCCTCCGCGAATTTACCGATGTCATCCGAAGCTATCGGTTTACGGATTACGGCTATTTGGAACTGGTTTGGCAGCCGGGAGGCCCTTTATGGATTCTGAAGCTGGACCCGGCAAGATTGGATCTTTTCCGCGAGCGAAAGCTCAAAATTGAGGCCTTGCTGGAAGCTCCTTCCCGCTCTCTCTTGACGCCTTCTTGATTTTTTAGGCAATCCCTATTCTTGAATTCAATGTGTTTTTTGTGATAAAATCCCCGTTTTATGGATGAGCTTAAAGAGCGTCAAAAACAAGTCCTGCAAATTATCGTCAGCACCTACGTTAAAACGATTAATCCGGTAGGTTCGCAGACTATCGCCAAACATTACCGCGATGAGTTGTCTCCCGCAACCATCAGAAACGAAATGCACGATCTTGAAGAACGTTCCTATATTTCGCAGCCTCACACGTCAGCCGGCAGAGTGCCTACTGATAAAGGATACCGGTACTTTGTAGATCATCTCATGCCCGAGCCGAAAGTCGCCCCTCATGTCGCGGCGCTCGTGGCGCGGGAGTACCGGGAACGAATCGATAGTATGGAAACTTTGATTGAACGCACCACCAAAATTCTTTCTACGCTTTCAGAGCAGGCAGGGCTCGTCGTATTCCCGACGTTCGAGGAATTGGTGTTGAAACGCGTGGAGCTAGCCCCTCTGGGCCGCCAACATTTGCTCGTCATTTGGGTCACTGACAATAATTTGGTGCAAAGCCAGGCCATCGATATGCGGGAAGAAATTCCGGAGGGGGAACTTGGCAGGATCGGCCGTTTTCTGAATCAGGAAGTGGCGGGAATGCTGTTAGCTCGAGTTCAGTCTCATTTGGCATCGAAGCTCGAAGACGCGCACGATTCGCTTCACACGCTTTATCAAATGGCCCACGATATTGTCCGCGAGGGTTTCCCGAAGACGAAACAAAGGCGCTTGGCGGTGGAAGGTTCCCGTTATGTTTTAGAGCAGCCTGAATTTCAAGATTGGGAAAAATCGCGCGGCCTGTTTAAAGCACTCGAGACCAAAAACCTACTTTCAGATTTGGTGTGCGCCAATTCCGGTCAATCGGGCGTTCAAGTTCAGATCGGCCTCGAACATCATTGCGCCGATATTTGGGATTGTTCGGTTGTGGCGGCCCAATATCGCGTCAATCAAAGGATGGCGGGCGCGCTCGGAGTTTTAGGCCCTCGGCGCATGCGTTATGAACAAATGGTTTCCATCGTTGATTATGTGTCGAGGCGTTTTAGCGAGGTATTGGAACAATGGCTGTAAACGAGGAGCCCGAGTCCGGCGGCGAGGCTTCCGAAACCATTGACATTGCGCGGGCCGAGTATGAGGAGCTCGTCAAGAAGGCGGCCGAATTTTCGGAACTTCAGAACCGCCTCCTGCGTTCCGCCGCTGATTTTGATAACGCAAAAAAGCGTCTTGCCAAGGAACGGGATGAATTTTTCAAATTTGCCCTCGAAGACGTCATTCATGATCTGCTGTCCGTTTTAGATCATTTTGAACTCGCGCTCGCGCACCTTCAGGTCCAGGACGAAAAATCGAAATCGATCCGCGACGGTTTTTTATTGATTCAAAAACAATTGTTTCAAACGTTGAGCGAGCGAGGCTTAAGAAAAATCGAAACCGCGGGAAAAATGTTCGATCCGCACCGGCATGAAGCAGTCGCTCACGCGGTTTCTCCCGATAAGCCGGAGGGAACGATCCTGGAAGAGAGCCTTTCGGGTTATGAGCTGAATGGGAAATTGATCCGGCCCGCCAAAGTTAAAATTTCGGTCAAAGTGCCTAGATCATCCGATGAGAAAGCGGAAGAACTGACTTAAGATGGCAACCAGCACAAATAAACGCGATTATTATGAAGTGCTTGGCGTTTCGAAGTCGGCCTCAGCGGATGAGATTAAAAAGGCTTACCGAAAGCTTGCGCTCAAATACCATCCCGATCGGAACAAAGCAAACAAAGAAGCCGAGGACCGGTTCAAAGAAGCCGCCGAAGCCTACGCCATTTTAAGCGATCCTCAAAAACGCGCTCAATACGATCAATTCGGCCATTCGCTCGGAGGAGGGGGCTTCCAAGGGTTCGAGGGTTATGAAGGAGCTTTTCAGGGCTTCGGTGATATTTTTGGAGACTTGTTCGAAGATTTTTTTGGCGGTACGTCCCGCAGGGGCACGTCAAGAAGCGGCCTTCGCGGCGCGGACTTGGAATATTCCGTTGAGCTTTCTCTGGAAGATATCGCCCGGGGAAAAGAAGTCACGATTGAATTTCCCCGCGCGGAAAGCTGTGATACCTGCCATGGAAGCGGTGCGGAGCCGGGAAGCCAGAAGACCACTTGTTCCGAATGCGGCGGCCACGGCGAGATCCGGATTTCTCAAGGGTTTTTTACGATGCGCCGGACATGCCCCCGTTGTCAGGGAGAAGGCAAACAAATTACAAAGCCTTGCCGGGACTGCCACGGAAGCGGCCGCGTCAGGAAGACGCGCAAGTTGAATGTCAAAATTCCGGCGGGGATCGACGACAATTCTCAGCTTAAAGTTTCCGGAGAGGGCGAAGCGGGTGAGCGCGGCGGCCCGCGGGGAAATCTCTATGTTTATGTTTCCGTAAAACCGCATCCCATTTTCGAACGTGCCGGCAAAGATCTTTTCATCGAAGCGAAGGTCGGAATTCATCAAGCGGCCTTGGGCACTCAAATTGAAGTGCCGACGCTGGACGGTAAAGTGCGGCTTAAAATTCCGCCCGGCACCCAAAGCGGCAAAGTGTTCAGGCTGAAGGGAAAAGGGGTCCCCGATCTGCGCGGTTACGGCACGGGCGACGAATTGGTTCGAATTAATATTGAAATTCCGGAACACCTGTCCGGCGAAGAAAAAAGGCTTTTGGAAGAATTCGGTAAACTGCGGGACGGCTCCGGAGGAGATAAAAGTTCCTTCAGCCGCTGGCGGGGGTAACATCGATGCCGACTTATGAATATGAATGTGAAACTTGCGGCCACCGGTTCGAAGAGTTTCAGTCCATCAAAGCCGAACCCCTCAAAGTTTGCCCTCAGTGCAAGGGAAACGTGAAACGCCTCTTAGGCACGGGTGCTGGATTTATTTTCAAAGGAAGCGGATTTTATCAAACGGATTACCGCTCATCTTCTTATCAAAAGAAAGCGGAAGCCGAGAAAAAACCCCTAGGTTCACAGAGAACAGATAACAGAGAACAGAGTACAGATAAAGCAAAAGAAAAGGGAAAGGAAAAGCGTGATAGCTTGTAGATCGAGTTTTTTCCTAACGTCATCATTTAGAATGTGCTTTTTATTTCTCTTTCTGTTCTCTGTACTCTGTTTTCTGTACTCTACCATCAGGTGGTGGGATGAAGGTGTTTGATTACGAGACGCGGGTTCGCTATGCCGAAACCGACCGCATGGGCATCAGTTATTACGCCAATTATTTTGTTTGGTTTGAGGCCGCCCGCACGGAATATTTCAGGGCCCTCGGTTTTGTGTATTCGGAATTTGAAAAACAAGGGATTTTTCTCCCCGTCGCGGAGGCCCATTGCCGTTACGCCGAGCCGAGTTCTTATGATGATCTCATCACGGTTCGCACGGTGGTGAGCCAAGTCCGCCAAAGCTCTATCCGGTTTGAGTATCATGTGTTAAAGAATAAAGGCACAAAACCCATCGCGACGGGATACACCATTCATGTATTCAGCGGCTCCAATTTAAAACCCATCCGGATCCCGGAAATTTTAAAATCGAAAGTCGAGATCATGTCTCTCGATTTGTAAATTTCCTTCTAGGCACTCGCCGAAATCCAAATCGTTTCTCCCCACCACGGACGTGTCGCGAGACTCAACAGGTTATGGTGACGGTCCACGCACTCGAGTGTTACTCGAAAACCCTGTTGTTCCATAAATTTCTTGATAGAACCCGGAGTTTGTAAATTAATATGAAGGCGGGTATGCTCGCTTTCAGGGTAAGCGATTTTAAACAATTCTTTTAAGAAAGATTTGACGGAAGAGGCGTGTTTCTTCTTTCCGCGCAGGAGGCGGAGAATTTGCTTCACGATTTTAAACGGAAACTCCAAGAGCCTTTTCAGCGGGAACAAATATCGGATGTAGTTGAGATTGGGTGTGCTGATGACAAGACAACCGTGCGGCTTCAGCGCCCGTTTAAATTTCGCGATCAAAATTTCAAGTTCCCAATCGTGTAAATGTTCGTATACTTGATTAAACACGATCACGTCAAATTGCGCCTCAAAATTTAATTCTTCCATGGTCATTTGCTTAAATTCAACACGGTTTTGAACGGCATCCGGAAATCGCCTGGCATATTCGCGGGCAAAGTCAATTGCGTCTTGGCTGAAGTCGACTCCGAGGACGCTCGAGCCTTTCTGGGCAAGCGCGATTACCAGTTGGCCCCGGCCGCAGCCGAAGTCCAATACGCGATGGCCGCTTTGAATTCGGCCGAATTTAATGGTTTCGATCACGGCAGGATCCACGGCGCCGGGATCGAGATGCTCAAGTCCCGGCAAGCTATGGAGATAATAATCTTTGCCGTAAAGCTCAGGGCTTAAAGCAGGGGGTTTTTTCATCCAAGTTCTGTAGTATACTGTTTTGGCGGAGGGAATTCAAAATGATCCCACCACCTCCATTAAAAGAGCGCTTGGACTTTATTGCAAGCGCTCTTTTATTTCTAAAAGAAATTTTGCCGTTTCATTGTACAATACTTCTGAAACGGCAAAGAATGGAGGTGGTGGGATGAAGTCGCACCGGGAATATCTTTGGATGAACACGAAAAAGAAACGCGAATATATCAATATTACTCCTCAAGTTGAAGAAATCATCAGAAAATCAGGCGTCAAAGAAGGCCTCGTTTTGGTGAACCCTATGCACATTACCGCCAGCTGTTACATCAATGACGATGAGCCGGGTTTGATCCGGGATTTCGATGAATTTTTGGAAACGCTCGCTCCGTATGACGTGAAAAAGTACAGGCATTATCAAACCGGTGAAGATAACGGGGACGCTCATCTGAAACGGCAGATTTTCGGGCGCGAAGTCGTGGCCGCCATTACGGAAGGAAAGCTGGATTTCGGCCCTTGGGAGCAGATTTTTTACGCGGAATTTGACGGCCAGAGAAAAAAGCGTGTTCTCGTTAAAATCATTGGCGAATAGAGCCGGGGGGATGAAACCAGGGCGAGTTCAGGTGGCGCCGCCGCTCGGTGAAGTATCGGCCGTCCAAACCTGGTTTGCGAAAGGGCTGGATTATTTACCGCTTGCGCTTTTTATTTTGGTCCCCATTCTGGTCTTTGCCGGAAGCGTCTCGTTGTTTTTGTCCGGGCCCAACACCAAAACGCCTCACGAATTTGAGATAGGCCGATTTTCGGGCAAAGCGGACTTTTACTCTCGTGAAACACGCAACTGGACGGGCGCGAAGCGCGGCATGCCGCGCCTCATGACGCTTTACCCCGGCGATAAAATCAGGACCGCTATCGATTCCGATTTGGATTTAAAGCTTAAGGACACCTTCGACCTCAGGCTCAAAGCCTCTAGCGAAATCGAGATCATTTCAAATCAGCGCGGGGCAAATCTCAAAACATTCACTTTCAAGCTAGTACAAGGTTCCATTCTCGGCCTTCCCGATAAGCATTTTGAAGACCCATCCATTCAAATCGAAACCCCGGCGTTTACCGCCAGAATTCCTCACGCGTCTTTTATGGCTCAAGTCGGCGAAAACGGCCGCTCGTCCTTGAGCATTCTGGACGGCCAAGCCGAAGTCCATCCGCACAATTCCAAAGAGGTCATTCGCTTGAAGCCGCTTGAGATTTTGAATGGGGTCCCGGGCAAGGAAAACGGATCAGAACCTAGGCGCGTTGGTTATCAGGAATGGAAAGCGCTGAATGAAGCGCGCGATTTAGCCGTCGTTACTGCCCAAGAAACAGCCGAGCAGCTTGGTCTGCGGTCAAAAGCGGGAAGCTTCTTTAATGATGTTTCCGACGAAGGCGCTTTTTATCGGCCTAACTGGGGATATGCCGAGCGGAAATTTATTCAGGATGAGGATGATGCCGTCATGCTGCGCTTGGATTATGATGTTTATCCTCAGGATTCTTTCGCGGGCATGTATTTTAAAATCAAGAATCTTGATCTTTCAAAAGCCAAGCGGCTGACGTTAAGTGTAAAGGGAGCCGATGAAAAGCCGCTCGCGGATCAATTTCGAATCGAGTTGAAAGACCGCTCTTCGGTGATTCGCGGCTATGCCGTCAAGCCCATCGCGAAAGATTGGCGATTTCATTCTTTCGATTTGAACGCTCAAAGGCCGACACCCGTTACAGAATTGGTGATTGTCTTTGAAAATTCCCGGGTGGGGCCGCTCAGCACAAACAGCGCGGTTTATATCAAAGACTTATCGGTGGAGTAAAAAATTAAGAGCCGGAAGAAACGCGCGCCTTGCTGATGGGAATGAAATGCCCTTCGTCGCTTCCAAAGCCGGCGTCTCTCGCGTTGATTCCCATGCCGCTTCCAACGCCGCCCCAGCCTTGAAACTGTTGGTTTTGGGTTTCTAAATTCAACGCTTCCCCAGATTCAGGTATGACTAAAGGACCGAATAGGCCTCCATACCTTAATGCATCGGCTTCTGAAAAGGGGTCGAGTATTGGTTCATCGGGCTGCGGGAGAGAAGTGTCATTAACCGCCAAAGCGATGATTGGAAGGGCAAACGATAAAATTAAGCAGGCTATAATTCCGACCAGCATTTTTTCTTTCATTTGGATCCTCCTTGTGTAAACTTCCCCATGCAAAAAAAACTTGTATTTATACCAGTATTATATTAACGTAACCCCCAGTTGCAAGAGAAATTAAACGAATAATTTTTTCTAATGTATGTATCGGCAGGTGCCGATAATAGTTAACGAAAAAAAAGGGGGGCGTGATGCGCAGAAATTCTATCTTCTTCGGCATCTTTTCGTTAGTTTTTCTTCTGACAAATACTTCTCTTTACGCCGGCGGCCTTGAAGGCGTCAAATCCGGTGCTAATTCACTTCGTTCAGGAACGCAAAAAGTAGTGGATGGTGCGCTCCAGCCTGGAACGTACTCATTTGTCGAAGAATTCGTCGATCTCCTTGGGAAAGGCATTGATTGGTATTTTGACCTTTTCGTCTTAGGAGCGGATACGGTCAAAGCCGGTGAAATTTCAAACGGTATTGTGGATGGAATCGGCGGCGGGTTAAACGAGATGCAAATTCCGGCCACGATCGATAAAGGTTTAGATACCATCGAAGACGTGACAGCAAAATCCGGGCTTCCGGAGTTAAGGCGTCAAATGACCGAAGCGACCGGCATTCACGTAAAGCCCTATTTTAAAGGCACCGTAGAATATAATAGTAATGTATTTTTGGAACCGGAAGCGCCTAAAACCAGAGATGAAGCGCTTTGGATTTGGACGCCCGGCGTTTCCGTCAATTACCCCTTTGGTGACCAAAAGCAGCACCGAGTCGGCGCGGTATACGAGGCTCGCATCACTGAATTTACTAAATATGATGAACATGATGATGTGGGCCAGTCCGTCGGCGTTATCGGTAATTTTAAACTATCGGATGCGCTCTACACCAACATTACCGAGGAGTTTGTCCAAGATGCGGCTCGGGCCGGCACTCGATCAGCCAAACGGATAGAATATATCGACAACAAAGTCAGTCCTACGATCGGATACCATTGGCGCGACTGGACATTTGAGGGCGAATATTGGAATACCATTCGTGATTTTGAAAGCGCCATCTACCGTGCTTTTTCCTACGCCAATAACGGCGCTACCGCGCGGGCTTACCGGACCTTAGCCCCGAATTTTCGAGGGGTGGTGGATTACACCTTTTCGTACTATGATTACGCCGCCGATGAAACAAGAGTGGGCCATTACAACCAGTTTCGAGCTGGAGTGACCGGAAAACTGTCTGAGCGCACGAATCTTTTGACGCGGATCGGGTATCAGGAACGGGAATATCGGGCTCATGATACCGAGTTTCACATTCCGGTGGGCGATTTCCGGTTGACGCATCGCCTGACGAGCAAAACGAATCTCGATTTTTATATTCACCGCACAACCGCCGAATCTACCTTTACCAATAACCGCGCTCTTGATGAAAAATTAGCGCAGGTTTCCGGCAATTACCTCTTCAACAGTAAGTTCCGAGGGCGCGCCGGCGCGGCGTACATTCGGCATGATTTTGACCGCACCGCTGCGACGGGGGCTACTGTCGTGAAGCGGCGCGATCACATCGGACGGTTGTCTGTGGGGTTGGATTACTTCTTCCGGCCGTGGCTGATTATGAATTTAGATTATCACTATGATAGGTCGAACTCCAATAATTCCAATTTCGATTATACAAACAATCAGGTGGCCCTCGGCATGACGATGCCGTTATAATCTTTTCAGAGCCGTCGATCTCTTTTGAATCACAAAAAAAGGACAGGATGAAACAGCCTGTCCTTTTTTTATTTTGATTCGGCGCTTTCCTCGGGGGTGATCGGCGGAATTTCACCGGTTGAGACTTGCATGTCCCTCGCGGCTGACTGAGAAAGCGGTTTGCTCGGCGCTTTTAAGGCAGGATATTCGGTCTCGGTCTTGGGTTTTCTTCCGAGGGCCAAGGCGTTTGTAGGCAGGATGAGGTGAAACAATCCAATCAACAAAAAAAATAGAATCCAAATTTTTTTCATTTCAGCTCCTTTTACGGTTTGTCCGAACCCGACAACTTTAGCTTAAAGCTATTTTTGAAAAAGAGCAATAAAAATGTGGTTTGAGACTTAGAAGACGCTGTGTTAAACTAATCTTTCATTTTTTTAAGGGACCATATGCCGAAGAAATTTAAAATCAGCGTATTAGGAGACGGAGGCTGGGGAACGGCGCTTGCGCTCGTCAGCGCGCGAAAGGGAAACGAGACACTCCTCTGGAGCGCTTTTCCCGAATATGCCGAGGTGATTGAGCGGAAACGCGAAAATGAGAAATTTCTTCCCGGCATTCCTCTTCCGAATTCTATCGTGATTTCTTCTGACTTAGCCGAAGCCGTCAATTTTGCCGAGATTCTTATCCTCGCCGTCCCTTCCCAATATTTGAGAAATATCCTCTTTAAATTACGTCATTTTGACCTTTCAAAAAAAATCGTCGTCAGCGTAGCGAAAGGAATTGAAGCCAAGACGCTTGCGCGCCCCTCTGAAATTATTCAGTCGGTATTGGGCCGTGTCCATTTGGTGATTTTATCCGGCCCTTCCCATGCGGAGGAAGTAGCCAGAAATATTCCAACTTTGGTCGTCGTTGCCGCTAAAGATAATAAGATTGCCGAGACGGTTCAAGAAGCACTGAAAGATTCCCGATTCCGGATTTACATTCAAAATGACGTCGTGGGCGTAGAACTGGGCGGCGCGCTCAAGAATATTATCGCCATCGGCGCCGGATTATGCGACGGCCTGCGTTTGGGCTCAAACACGAAAGCGGCCCTTCTCGCGCGCGGGCTTCTCGAAATGACTCAATTGGGCGTCAGGATGGGAGCGAATCCAAATACATTTTTCGGGCTCTCCGGCTTGGGCGATTTGGTGACGACTTGTATTTCGGAGTACGGCCGCAATTTGCGCGTCGGGCGTGAGCTCGGACAGGGAAAGAAGCTTAAAGAAATTCTGGCCGACATGCAGCAAGTGGCGGAAGGAGTCGAGACGACTCGAAGCGCCTATCAACTGGCCCGAAAGCACGGCGTGACGGCCGCCATCATCAGTGAAATTTATAAGATGCTTTTCGAAGATAAAGATCCGAAGCAGGCGCTTGAAGATTTGATGAACCGCGAAGCGCATGAAGAGTTGAAGCAGTATTAGTCTGCGGGACGTGGCGCAGCCCGGTAGCGCACACGCTTGGGGTGCGTGGGGTCGCGAGTTCAAATCTCGCCGTCCCGAGATTGACCATTTTTGATATATGAATCCATCAAAAAAAGTTTTAGTCGCTTATGACGGTTCCTCGGGCGCAAAGGGCGTGCTTGTGGATTTAAAGTTCGCTGGTTTGCCGTCTAAGACTCAAGTGCTTGTCCTTTCTGTGGCTGATGTTGTCATGCCGCCCTCCGGAAAACGGGGCCAATCAATTTTGAAACCCGTCCCCAAGGCAGTTCAAAAAGGATGGGCTCACGTTTCTCAAATGCTAAATCGCTCAGAGCGCTTAGCCGCTCAAGCGGCCCGCCAAATTAAGTCACATTTTCCGAAGTGGCGGGTGGCCTCTCAAGCCTTGGCAGATTTTCCCGCGTGGGGAATTATTAAGACGGCTCAGAAGTGGAAGGCAGATTTAATTGCGATTGGTTCGCACCGCGTTTCGGGAGCGCGCCGTTTGATTTTAGGAAGCGTTTCAGAAAAAGTCGTTTCTGAGGCGTCTTGTTCCGTGCGTGTGGTCCATAAAATCCCCAAAAACAAATCATCGCTCAAAATCATGGTCGGTGTAGACGGATCTGCCTACGCTGATTATGCCTTGCAGGAAGTGGCCGCTCGAAGCTGGAAACGCGGAAGCGCTATTTGTCTAATGAGTGTGATCGACTCGGGCGTTAAATTGGCCGCCTTATCCAAATCCGTCAATCGGCATTCCAAAAAACTCAAAGCGAAGGGGTTTTCCGTTACCCCGCTCGTAAAGGCCGGAAACCCGAAAAAAGTTTTGATTGATGAGGCAAATCGTTGGGGGGCCGATTCAATTTTTGTAGGGGTGAGAGGGCTAAGCCTCATGCAAAAAATTCTGATTGGAAGCGTAGCTTCTTCGGTGGCCGCCAGAGCTCGATCGAGCGTTGAGGTCGTGCGCCGCCTTTGATACCGCATAAACGGCCGCTCATTTCGATTTTTTGCGCGGCTTTTGGAAGTTCTTTTGAATCATTGACTTAGCGCATATCATTTGATAACTTATCCTTATGATTTGGCAGGAGAGACGTTCCAGCGTTCGGCATGCCATTGAACTTCCAATTAGATATCGGATCATCAGCGAGTCCAAATCACCTTCAAGGACAAGCCCTTCCGTTATGGGTGTCAACAAAACGAGGAATATTTCCGATACAGGCCTCCTTTTTTTATCCTCAGAATGTTTAAAGGTCGGCGTTCTCCTTGAGCTTACCCTTCCCGTCAAAGACAGAGTTTTTGCGATTGAGGGCCGCGTCGTTTACGCGGGACGCGACGCGGAAACAGGGCTTTTCAGGACCGGCATCTATTTTCCGAAACCGGATCATGTTTTTAAAGTTAAAATGGCCGAACAGCTTCACCAAATTGAGCTTTATCGAAAAACACTTTCCCGGGAGGAGGGCCGCGTGGTTTCGGAAGAAGAGGCGGCTCACCGGTGGATTGAAGAGCATTCAAACGATTTCTCCAAATTTTATAAATTCTAATCGCTTCAGCAACCGTCTGGTAGAGCCGATCTTTAACTAATTAAAAGGAGGTAGAAAAATCATGGCCAAAGGAAAATCAAACAATAATCAAATTTTGACAGCCGCCATTTATGTGTTTTTAATTGGGGCTTTGGGGACTTATTTTTTGCCGGTGATCAGTGTTCAATTGCCGGCGCTTGGTAAGAAAAGCTGGAGCGTAAGTGATGTGGTGAGCGCGATTCCGAAGACGTTGCCAAAAGCCGGGGGGAAGCAGGCTGAAGGCGAAAAAAAAGAGATATCGGTAGATTATGATTTTAACGATCTCCTTCAAGAAATTTCTCCTAAAGGTGAGCCAAAAGGTGAAACGGGAGCAGACGGGGCAAAAATATCGCCTCGGATTGTCTTGGGCGCTTTGGTTCCGGTTGCTTTGGCGCTTGCTTATGTGCTGGCGCTCGCCAGCCTCCTTCTCGCGGCGGTAAAGAAAGGGCCGTTTACGGTCACTTCTTTCGCGACCGCAGCCTGCGCTGTTTACGCGCTTTTGGGGACTTATTTACTGGCTCAGCAGGCGCAAGCGGCTTTTTCTGATTCGATCGCCAAAGTGGAGTCAAGCCCCTTCGGCGCGATCGCGAAAAATTTCGTTCAACAAGTCAGCATTCAGCCCGAAACCGGCCTTTATGCGCTTTCCGCTTTAACCGTGCTTGTTTTTCTGGCAGACTTTACCCGAAAAAAACAAGGCGCATAATTTTTTAAGTAAGTGGAGTTTGATTTTTTTTGTCCGGCGTTGTATAATCCTTTTCTTTTGAAAGAGAATTTGAAAACGCAGGATTAGTTAGAAAGAGAGGAAAAGGAAATGGGTCTTAGAGTATCAGATGTAATTCCTCCGCTGAAAGCGCAGGCGCTTGTGCCCGGCGGTAAGTTTGAAGATGTCGATTTGTCGCGTTATCGGGGCAAGTGGCTTGTGGTGTTTTTTTATCCGCTTGATTTTACGTTTGTCTGCCCGACTGAAATCCGCGGGTTCAACGAGCACTATGAGGAATTTAAACGGCTTGGTGCTGATGTCGTTGCGGTCAGCACTGATAGCGTTTTTTCTCATAAGGCATGGTGTGAACAGGGCGGACTGGGCTCCATCAAATTTCCGATGATCGGAGATACGAATCACGCTATTTCAGAAGGTTTTGGCGTGCTCCTTCCCGAAAAGGGGATTGCGCTGCGCGGAACTTTTATCATTGACCCGACCGGCGTCATTCGAAGCGCCGTCGTCAATGACCTGCCCGTAGGCCGAAGCGTGGAAGAAACGTTAAGAACGCTTCAAGCGTTTCAGACAGGCAAGCTTACCGGCTGCGAGTGGAAGCCCGGCCAAGAGCCGATTAAAGTATAATTCTCGTTTTTTAGAGAAAAGAGGCTTGAGGTGAACTCAAGCCTCTTTTTTATTTATAGAGCATTCCTGCCCATTTAGGACTATAATACACGCAATGACAAAAAAATTACCCTATCAGAGAGGCCATCTCCTGTATCATTCGAGCCACGGGCCTTGCCGAGTCAAAGACATCATTAAGCAGACTCAATCCGGGAAGGACCAATACTATTACTCTCTCGAATCAAAGCAGCCGCGTTTCAGGGGAGCCAAGTTCTTAATCGATACCAATCAAGTCCAAACCTCCGGATTTCATCCGGCCATTTCTCCGAAAGAAGCCAATCAGATACTGGATTATTTAAAAACAAGCGATCCGGATGACCTCAAATTAGGCGAAAAGCAACCCAAGGTGATTTTGAGTTTAATCCAGGAAAACGCCCCGCGGGCATTTGCCAGAGTGGTCTCGATTTTCTCCCGGGAAAAAGACGGAAAAGGCGCCAAAGGAAAACGGGAAATGCTGGGCCGGGCAGCCAGAGGCCTTCTGCTCGAGCTTTCCTTTGCTTTGGAAATTCCGGAGGAAGAAGCACTCACCCGGATGAAGAAAAGTTTGAAGTCGAACTCAAGAGTTAACCCCTGGGTCCTCGAAACGATCTCCGGCATTCTTTAGGACAAAGGAGGAATTCGTGAAGAAATTTTTGCTGATTAGTTTAATCGTCGTGGTAGGTGTCATCGTGCTCGGAATGGCCTTATTCGGCGGCATCTACAACAATCTTGTCCAAAGCGACGAGGCAGTTAAAAGCGCTTGGTCGCAGGTGGAAAACGTTTACCAGAGGCGCCTTGACCTCATCCCCAACCTTGTGGAAACCGTAAAGGGCTATGCGGCTCACGAGCGCGAGACGCTGGAAGCTGTGATTGAAGCCCGTTCTAAAATTTCTGCCGTTAATATTTCACCCGAGGTGGTCAATAATCCAAGCGCGCTTGCGCAATTTGAAGCCCTGCAGGGAAATCTTTCGGGCGCTCTCAGCCGTCTTTTGGCCGTGATTGAACGTTATCCGGATCTCAAAGCCAATCAAAATTTTCTCACACTCCAAGCTCAACTGGAAGGAACGGAAAATAGGATTGCCGTGGAAAGAATGCGCTTTAATGAAGCGGCCAGGCAGTTTAATACCATGCGCCGCGTTTTTCCGAATAACCTGATCGCCAATTTATTTGGTTTTCAGGAAAAAGTTTACTTTAAGGCCGACGAAGCCGCCGCCAAAGTTCCCCTCGTTCAGTTTTGAGGCGTCGAAAGTTCTTTCAAGTGCTACCGAGGCCTCATTTGTTCCGCCTGTTTTTTGCGTTGCCCCTTTTTTGCTTTGCCCTCGTTTTTCCCGCTTTCGCTTTAGAAATTCCCCGCGAACCGGATGGATATGTTACGGATCGCGCCGCGATGTTATCGGGCGAAGCTCGCAGCGTTCTTGAAGCAAAACTCAAGGCTTTCGAAGACCAAACTTCCAATCAAATCGTCATCGCCACTTTTCTGAGCCTTGAAGGCGGCTCTCTCGAAGATTTCTCGATTCGGTTGGCGGAGGCGTGGAAAGCGGGCCAGAAGGGCAAGGACAACGGCGTCATTCTGCTTATTTTTAAAAATGACCGTGCTGTCCGAATCGAAGTGGGATATGGTTTGGAAGGCGTTTTGCCGGATGCGGTTGGTAAACTCATTATTGAAAATGAAATCGTTCCCGCATTTCGGGAAGGGAAATTTGATGAAGGAATTAATAAGGCCGTCGATGCGATTATCGCGCAAACGAAAGGGGAATATCGAAACGAAGCAGCGCCGGTTCACATCGATTGGAATATTACCTTCTTCGCCGTTGCCCTTTTATTGACTCTTCTGAGCTTTGGATTTTTTGGCCCTTGGGGTCCTTTTTCGAATACGTACACCATGCAAGGCGGCAAAAGGCGATCTGATTGGAGCGGCGGCTCTGGTGGAAGCGGTAGTTCTGGAGGAGGCGGCTTTGGCGGCGGGGGAGGATTCAGCGGGGGCGGAGGCGGTTTCGGCGGCGGAGGCGCAAGCGGAAGATGGTAAAACGAAAACTTCATCCCAAATTTTTTTTCACGCCCGAAGAGCGCGGCCGAATTGTGGAAGCCATTCGGAACGCCGAAGCCCAAACGTCGGGTGAAATTCGAGTCCATTTGGAACGACGCTCGCGCGGGGAAATTATGAATCACGCACGGAAAATTTTCGAGCGGCTTGGCATGACCAAAACTAAAAGGCAGAATGGAATATTGATTTATCTTTCCCTCGCCGATCATGCATTCGCGATTTTTGGGGATCAAGGCATTCACGAGCAAGTGGGAGACCAGTTTTGGAACGAAGTGGCTCGGAAAATTCAAGACGCTTTTTCAAAACATGAATTTGCGGAAGGCCTCGTCGCGGGGATCGCTGAGATAGGCGAGAGGTTAAAAGCCTATTTTCCCTATGAGACAGGCGATCGGAACGAACTTTCGGATAAGATTAGCTGAAAACAGCCCATTTTAAGCCGCCAACCTTGACATTCCTGCCAGCGCGTATTATCATTTTTGCATGAAAAAGTTACTTCCGCTGCTTTTGATCTTCACCTTGCTTGCTCCGGCCGTCGGAGCCTGTGAATGTTGTCCTTCAAACGCTAATTCAAACGGCCTCATTTATGAAAAACTTTCGCATGATTGCTGCCCCGAAGGGATTGAAACTGCAAAAGAAACATGCAGTCTTGAAACACAAAACCAATTTCTTCCGAAACTTGCATCTCTTTTCGTTTCCAAAACCGTACAGCCTGCTTTATTCATTTCCAATGTTGAAATGCCTCTCATTCGTCTGAACGAATCCCGGGCGCCTTTCTTTAATCCGAACGTCCCGCTTTACCTTTCGACTCGAACCCTCCGAATCTGAGATTTCTCTTTTCATTTGACTTGAGAAGGTGTATTGCTTCTCAAGAACTTTGAAGGAGGAACTCATGTTTCATTCTCTTAAATTTTTAAAGTTTTGTGCTTTACATCTGCTGTTCATTGCTGCACCGTCCATGATCTCTTGGGCAGGAGAAGCAGGAGTCTATCAACTTTCTGCCGGCCAAAATACGGAGCCGAGGTTGATTCGCTTAGAACAGTTAATGCAAGCGCTCCGCCAGCGTAGTCCTGATGTGATCGCCGCCAAAGCCGAGTGGATGGCCGCAAAAAAGCGGGTTTGGATCGATTCTTCGCTTCCCGATCCGATGGCAGGTTACGACCTCATGGGCGGGATGCGCGAAACGCGCACGGGACCCGAAGAACAACGTTTCATGGTTTCGCAGGAAATTCCGTTTCCGTCCAAACTTTGGGAAAAAGGAAAAGCCGCGCAGGATGAGGCCCAAGCCGCTTATCAGCGTTACCGGGCGATCGAGCGTGACGCTCAAAATCAGCTCCAGAAAACTTACTATGAGCTTTATTTTATCGATGCTTCGCTTGAAGTGATTGATGAAGTGAAGGGAATCCTCAAAAAATTTGAAAATGTGGCTCAAGCTCGTTATTCGAATTTAACCGGCACACAGCGCGACGTCGCGAAGGCGCAGGCGGAAGTCTCCATGACGCTTGAGAAATTATTTATGCTCCAACAAGAACGCGAAAGCGCGGCCGCGAAAATCAATTCTCTGTTAGATCAAGATCCCATGACCGAAATCGGGAAAGCCATCCTACCGGAAAAGCCCGTCCTTCCTCAATCCATGATTGAATTGATTAATTTGGCGGTTCAAAATCGTCAGGAAATTAAGGAAATGGAAGCCGTGGTTTCGAAGGCGAGGCGCGGAAAAAAACTGGCGTGGATGGCCAACATTCCCGATGTGACGGTCGGATTTGAATATACAAAAGTGGGCGCCGGAGATACGACAGACCCCATGGACGGAGATGACCAATGGATGTTTCCGCTTCGGATTAATATTCCGCTTTGGCCGAATAAAAATATTCCGCAAATTCAAGAGGCCCAAAAATTAATCGAAGCGAACCAAGCTAAGCTCACCGCCGCAAAAAATACGACCTACTATGAAGTGAAAGATGCTTATTACCGTTTTGATTCGGCGACCAAGATTGCCGAACTCTACGACACCGCGGTGATTCCGCAAGCCAAACTTGCGCTGACTTCCGACCAAGCCGGTTACGAGTCGGGGAAAACGGATTTCTTGAACTTGCTCGACAGCGAACGGGTTTATTTAAACGCAAAGCTTGCCCACATCCGGTTCTTGACGATCGCTCTCGCGAGCCATTCGGATATCGTCAGAGCGACCGGAATCGATTTAGAAGGAGAAAGCGATGAATAAAGCAAAGAAATGGTTCGTGTTCATTTTAATCCTCGCTGCAATCGGAGGCGGCCTCTGGGCTTATCGTTCGGGTCTTCCTCTTAAATTTGGAGCGATGGGAATGGCCAAAGAGAAAGCAGTTTATTATTGTCCGATGCACCCGACTTATACCTCGGACCGGCCGGGGGATTGCCCCATTTGCAATATGAAATTGGTGAAGCGGGAGCCGGTATCGGTACCAGGTACGGCCGGGACAGGTTCTGCGAACCTGTCCCGTAACGTACCTGGTACCCAAGAAACAGCAAAAAAGGACATTTGCTATCTTCACAATTGTCCCCATGCAAGAGAGGGGAAACCATGTCCAATGCTCGTGGTGGCGAAAGAAGGAGAAGCGGTCACCTGTCCCATTTGCGGAACTCACATTGTGGAAGAAAAGTCTCCTTTCAAATCGAAAAAAATCCTTTATTGGACGGATCCCATGCTTCCCGGATTCAAATCCGATAAACCGGGCAAATCCCCAATGGGCATGGAGATGGTTCCTGTCTATGAGGAAGAAACACTGGACGCGGTGGCAGTGGTTGCGCCTGAGGGATATGCACCGATTTTGATTTCATCACAAAAACAGCAGCTGATTGGTGTAAAGACCGCTTCCGCCCAAAAACGAGCCGTTACGAAGACGATTCG
>CAZPKZ010000012.1:0-17217 GCA_964587285.1 uncultured bacterium
GATGAAATCCGCCGGGCTTTTTAATTTGAGTATTTCCGCCATGACTTTCCTTTTAATTAATTATCGACTTCGAGAGGCGCGAGTGAATGCTTTCTTGCGCTCATTTTCGGTTAAATATCGTTTCCGGAGGCGTATATTTTTAGGCGTAATCTCGACCAGTTCGTCATCTTCGATAAATTCTAGCGCGAATTCCAAAGTCATCTGCCTGGGAGGCGTGAGTTGTATCGCTTCGTCAGAGCCAGAAGCCCGCATATTGGTGAGTTTCTTCTCACGAATGGCATTCACCACCAGGTCATGGCCCTTGTTATTGACTCCGATAATCATCCCTTCGTAAAGTTCATTCCCCGGATGGATAAAAACTTCGCCCCGTTCCTCGAGGCCCCACAAAGCGTAGGCCACGGCCTGGCCTGAACACTGCGAAATTAAAACGCCGTCCTGGCGCCTCGGAAGTTCGCCTTTAAACTTTTGATATTCAAAAAAGTTTTGATACATGATGCCGCTTCCGCGCGTCATGAGTAAAAATTCGCCCCTGAAACCGATCAACGCTCTTGAAGCGATTAGAAATTCCATCCGAATCGTCCCTACGGCGCTTGCCTGCATGTGCTTCATTTCTGAGCGGCGGCTGCCCAAGGCCTGAATGACGGCGCCTTGATATTGAGGCTCGACTTCCACCACCACTTCTTCAACGGGCTCTAAGGTCTCGCCTTCAAATTCTTTCAAAATGACCTCGGGGCGGGACACTTCAATCTCATAGCCTTCCCGGCGCATGGTCTCAATTAAAATAGCGAGGTGCAGTTCGCCGCGGCCTGAAACTTTGAAACGCTCTCCGCCTTCGACTTCATCGATTTTGATTCCCACATTCATCATCGCTTCGTGCGCCAGCCGTTCGCGAATATGCCGTGAGGTTAAAAACCGGCCGCCGTCCTTCCCTGAAAGCGGGCTTGTGTTATGCGAAAAATTCATGGAAATGGTCGGCTCATCAATTTTAATCATGGGAAGCGCCTCGGGCTTCTCGGAGGAAGCGAGCGTATCGCCAACTCTTACGTTTTCCATTCCCGCAATCGACACAATGTCGCCGGCCTCCGCCATCTCAACTTCCACTTTTTTAAGCCCCTTATATTTGAGAATCTTGGTGACCTTGGCGCGTTTGATTTGACCGTCTCGTTTGACCAGCGCGGCCGTTTCGCCCAAATTGATTTTGCCGTGAACGATTCGTCCGATCGCAATCTGCCCCACGTAGGAATCATAATCGAGCATCGTGATCAGCATTTGAAACGGAAGCCCGGGATCGGCAATCGGCGGAAGCACGCGGTGGAGAATCGTATCCAGAAGCGGTTTCATATCCCGGTTCTCGTCATCCGAATCGAGCTTCGCCCAGCCCTCTTTGGCGGAGGCAAAAAGAATCGGAAAATCAAGCTGCTCTTCTGTGGCGTTTAACTCACAAAAAAGATCAAACGTCATGTCCACTACTTCATTCGGCCTTGCGTTCGGCCGGTCCACTTTGTTCACCACCAAGATGGGCTTCAAATGAAGCTCAAGTGATTTTCTTAAAACAAACTTCGTCTGGGGCATGGGCCCGTCAAAGGCATCCACGAGCAGAAGCACGCCGTCCACCATTTTAAGAATCCGCTCGACTTCGCTT
Organism: uncultured bacterium; assembly: GCA_964587285.1. Taxonomy (GTDB): domain Bacteria; phylum Omnitrophota; class Omnitrophia; order Omnitrophales; family Danuiimicrobiaceae; genus 01-FULL-45-10b. Next base: position 1,643 of record CAZPKZ010000012.1, read on the forward strand.
CCGAAGTCAGCGTGGCCGGGCGTATCGACAATATTGAATTGTGTATCTTTATACCGAAAGGAGGCATTCTTCGATAATATGGTGATCCCCCGCTCCTTTTCAAGCGGATTGGAATCCATGATGGTGGATTCCCCTTCCTTGAACTCATAAGCGCCCGTTTGTTTGAGAAGCGCATCGACGAGCGTCGTTTTCCCGTGATCGACATGGGCCACGATGGCAATATTCCGGATATCTTTCCTGCGTTTTGGAGTTGACATAGCTGCTGATCTTAACTTTTACGGCCGATCAATTCCTCCTTTTTTTCCCTAGAAAATGACTTCACTTCACATTCACGCACCAGAGCTTTCACCCGGCCCCGGCAGCGTTCTTGGTATAGCAGTTTTACGGGACGCCTTGCGCGCGTATAATGTGAGGCCTTTCCGTTGTTGTGCATCTTAAGCCGCTTCTCGATATTCTTCGTAATTCCCGTATAAAGAGAGCCGTCTTTGCACTCCAGGATATAAAGAAGCCACTTTTCGCGGGGCCGCTTGGACTTCGAGGCCTTTTCTCGCTTTTCCATCACAGAAATCATCTTCTTATATTTCGGATGCATAGACAGGCAGACAATTTAAACTATATTCTGGAAATAAGGAAGAGAAACTAAAGATGATTTTCTTATCGGTAGGTTTTAAACGTTTTAGTCAATTTTCGGAGGTTTTCCGGAAGCGTTTCCGGAGCGACCGCAAAATCACGGGGGAAAGGGATTTCGACGGGCTTTCCCCAAAAATATCCCTGGCCGTATTCCACTCCAAATTCCTTGAGTAAATCAAGATCGGCTTTCGTTTCGATTCCTTCGGCGATTACTTTTGCGCCTAAGCTCGCCGTCACCTTTAAAATCCGCTTCAGCGAGCGGGCGCGGGAATCGTCCCGGGAAAAACCCATGACGCACTTTTTGTCAATTTTGACGATATCGGGTTCAAGCAAAATCAGGCTTTCCAGACAGCTTCTTCCAAAACCCACATCATCAATGGCCACAGAGACATTCGCTTCTTTCAACGCACCCACCGCTTTGGTGAGATAAGAAGGGTCGCCGATGATCTGCTGTTCGCTGATTTCCACGCAATAACTTCCTTTTGGGCTTCCGGCAGGCAGCACATCAATCAAATGTTGAACCGGAATGTTAATTAACGTGGAGGGAAAAAGATTTAAATGACGGCAGACACCGCTTGGAAAAGTTTTTGCCGCAGCCGTACAAATTTGAAAACATCGATGGTCCACCAAAGTCAAAATGTTATTTTCAAGGCACAACCTGAAAAAATCCTCCGGGGGCATTTCAACGCCGTTGATCGACAAGTGGCTGAAAAGTTCATAACCGATCTTACTGTCATCCGAAAGCCGAATGATCGGTTGTGAAAATACATGAAATTTGTCGTTTCTTCGAAGCGCTTCGAGCACATCCGAAACAACCCGGTCATTGCCGCCTGCGAGCCAGCCATTCTCATGGCCATAGGAAACTTTATTTTTCCCCTCGCGTTTGCTTCGGTGAAGCGCCATATGTGTTTCCACTAAAAGTTCATCAATGGACGAAGTCCGTGGAGAAATCGTCGCTAAACCAAGGCTTGCCGTCACCATCACGGGTCCGCTCGAACCCATTGAAATCGAATCTTGTGAAATCGTAAGCCGCACTCTTTCCGCTACTTTCAAGCCTTCGGCCCAGCGGGTTTCCGGCAGAAGGATCATAAATTCATCCCCGCCGATCCGCGCTACATAATCTGTCGTCCGCAAAACAGTTCCCAACTTACGAGCTACTTCTTTTAAAACAATATCTCCGACGGCATGCCCCAGCGTGTCATTAATGGTTTTAAAATTATCCAGATCGATCAACAAGACGAGAAAACTGGTGCCTTCGCGGTGTGCCCATTGAAGTTCGCGAGAAAGCGCCGCCTGCAAACCCCTCCGATTCAAAAGTTCAGTGAGCGGGTCAAGCAGCGCCAGATTTTCCAATCGCGCGTTGGCTGAATCAAGTTCTCTTTTAATTCGATGGCGTTCAATCGCATGGCGCATGACACGCCCAAGGACTTTTAAATCCAATTCGTGTTTGAATAAATAATCTTGCGCTCCCTTTCTTAAGGTTTCTCTTGCAAATGCCTCGTCGTGGCTTCCGGTGAGAATAATAATCGGAACATGAGCCGCTTCGGCGTAAATCTTTTCGAACGTAGCTTCAGATTCGCTGTCGGGCAAGGACAGGTCTAGCAACACGACATTAATATCTTTGATCGTTCTAATTTTCTCGAGGCTTGTTCCCAGTGTATGCGCGCACTCGACTTCGAAAGAAGGTTTGTTTTCTTGAGATAACCTCTGCTTTAGGATGGCGGCATATTCTTCATTGTCTTCGATCAGTAACAGTTTAATTTTCAGGTTATCCATTTTATCCGTGCCGTATGTTCCTTTTAAAATTGACTAAGTCAAACCACTTTAATCTCTGTTATGAAGTGTAACCCCCGCCGGAGTTGTTTACAACTTATTGAAAGTTAATAAAATGCTAAAGAAAGTAGTATTTAACACATTGTGCTGAAATAACTTACAAAAATAGCCAACTTTGATACCTATTTTTCAAAATGGAGCTTATCAGCTAAAAGGCTGCCATTGACTTTCTGGGCGATTTAGAGTAATCTGCTCCCTAGTCTTTAGGAGGTGCAGCCCGGAATATTCCCATTAACATGATGCTTGAGTCCTCATATCAGATCAAAAACTGAAAAAGAGGATGGGTAGCAGGCAGAAGCGCTAGGTCGGGCTTCTCCTGACGTTGGAAAAAAGTTCAAACAGCCTTTTAATTTTAAGCAGCAATTCTCGGGGTATGTGAGGTTGCTTCTTGAAATTAAAAGGCGTTTTTTTATGTATCTGATTGAAAGGAGGTGACAACAATGAAAAAAATGCAACTCGTTATCGCGATTTTAATCGCGATGTTCGCACTCTATCAGGGATCGGCATATGCTAAATCGATCGGCGGTAAGGTGGTAAGCACTGATGCTATCGCTCAGACCATCACTATCAGCCAAGCCAATGCTGAGACAGGTGCTGAAGAAAGTGTGGTAGTTTCAGTTAACGATTCCACCACTTATTCTGGCGTCGACGCTCTGGCAGGATTGAATGAAGGCGATGAGGTTTGGGTTGAAGCGGAAGAAGATCCGGCCACCAAAGCTTGGGTCGTCTCATCCCTCCAGTGCAACAAGGAAACGGCGATAGTGGCGCCCGTAGCTACTGCTGAAACGGTTCAAGTCACACAGTAACCCAAAGAAACCGCCTGATTCTATTCCGTAGAACGCGGGAAAGAAAAGGCCGGCTCGCTTGACCGGAATAACTACCGGTCGCGGCTGGCCTTTTTTGTTTTGAGGAAAATTAAGATTTGGGCTTGCGTATGGAAAACAGAATCGAAACAGTGATAGAAAGTGCGATAAAACCTAACGCAATGCCGATCGGCATATGGTAAATCTCCGAGAAAAGCATTTTAATGCCCACAAAGACGAGTATCGCAGAAAGGCCGTAGTTGAGATAGGAAAATCGGACCATCATTCCCGCCAAGGCAAAATAAAGAGCCCTCAAGCCCAAGATGGCAAAGATATTGGATGAATAAACAATAAAAGGATCGAGCGTAACCGCGAAAATGGCTGGAATCGAATCAACCGCGAAGATTAAATCGGTCGTTTCCACAACGACCAAAACCAAAAAAAGCGGGGTTGCCAGCAGTTTTCCATTTCTTTTGACAAAAAAATGAGCTCCCTCGTAATTGTCCGTGACGGGAATCCACCTTCTTAAAATCCGGAGGACGGGGTTTTTTTCAAGCTCGATTTTCTTATCTTTGTCAGTCACCATCTTAATTCCCGTCCATATCAGAAATAGCCCAAACAGATAGATGATCCAATGAAATTGATGAATTAAAACCAAACCCGCCGCCACGAAGATGGCCCGCAGAATGATTGCTCCCAAAATGCCCCAGAAAAGAACTTTCGCCTGCATAATTGCGGGGACGCAAAAATAAGAAAAAATGATCAGGAAGACGAAAATATTGTCCATGCTGAGGGATTTCTCAATCAAATAGCCGGCGAGAAACTCAAGGCCCATACGGGGCCCGTGAACGAAGTAGACACCCAAATTGAAAAGAAGCGCCAAAGCAATCCAAAATGCGGTTAATAACAGAGATTCTCTGATCCCTATTTCATGGGCTTTACGCTGAAACACAAAAAGATCGAGCGAGAGCATAGCCAGGATAAAAATAATAAATCCGCCCCACACTAGAATTTCATGCCACATGAGTTTTGCCTTTTAATGGCCCGAGAGCGAGCATTGGATACCGGCTAAACGCCGAGTTCAAAATTTTAAGAATGAGATCAGCATAACTTAAACCTTTCTTTTGGGCAAGGATAACCAGATCACCCGATTCGGGAGAAAGGCCCGGCAGCGGATTGACTTCCAAAAAGTAAAGCGTGCTTTTGGAATCCATCCGGAAATCAAACCGGGCAACGTCCCTTAAACGAAACGCTTTAAATAATTGAATTGCGGCTTTCTCCAGCTCGCTTATTTGCGTACCAATCAGTTGCGGTGGCACTATATATTCCACTTCTTTGCGCCAGTTTCGTTTTACTTCAAGCGAATAACAAAAATCTTTCTTCTTTGGATCTTGAAATCGAATTTCCATCATTCCAAAAATCTCAGGAGGATGATTTCCAATCACCCCGACCGTAAATTCACGGCCTTTAATATATTCTTCGACCAAAACCGGAACTCCGGGGTAATGCGCGAACAACCGCATCGCTTCCCTTTCAAGCTCGAGACGGTCTTTCACCTGTGAAGATAAGCGGATCCCCTTGGAAGAACCTTCCCAAAGCGGTTTTATGAATAAAGGAAATGGGGCAACCATTTGGGCCAAGTCTTCTTTGGCATCTAAGACCCAACATTTTGGCGTTGGAATACCTAGCGCGATTGCCACTTTCTTTGCTATTGATTTATCCAGGGTTGCGGCAAGGCCCAGCGGATCGGAGCCGGAATATGGAACCGAGAGCAACTCAAGAAGAGCCGGAATATGAGCTTCCCGGTTTCTTCCTTGAAAACCTTCGGCGATATTAAAAACAAATTCAATCTTAAGCCGTTTGATTTGTTCAAGCACGCTGATATCCCCGCCCAAAAGATGGACTTCATGGCCTGCTTGAGTCAAAACGGCCTGAAGGGCTTCGATGGTTTGAGGCGAATCAAACTCCTCGGCCAAATCGTCCGGTTCCCGGTTAGAAGATGCCGAGAGTTCGCTTTTTAAGTTGAAAGAAATTCCGATTCGCACAGTGGGGATTTATATTTTCTCAGGCTTGCCGTTTCGGCCGAACGTCCCGTTGACCGGAATCCAATTCCGTTGGCCGTGATAACGCTTCTCGGATTCGGGCAGCGAGTTATCATGATATTTTTTGCGGCGAGTCAATCTTTCGGACGAATGAAAAAACCTCTTTCTATAAAATTTATCGGGGGACTTTGCATCGGGAACTGGATTTTTATATTCAAATACAAGGCCTTCGTAATTTCTTAGGATCAGGCCGCTATCCGTTTCGCCCAGCAGATAATTGGGCCCCACTGGAATTTTCCCGCCCCCGCCCGGAGCATCAATCACGAACTGAGGCACGGCAAATCCGGTCGTGTGGCCTCTTAAACCTTCGATGATCTCAATACCTTTCCAAATCGAAGTCCTTAAATGTTCCGTCCCTTTCACGGGATCACATTGATAAAGATAATACGGGCGGACTCCGATCTTTAGCAGTTCATGACACAGCGTGCGCATCACCTCAACGCTGTCATTAACTCCTTTTAACAGCACGCTTTGATTATTCATCGGCATACCGCCCCGTTGAAGGAGGTCGCAGGCCGCTGCTGCTTCGCGTGTGACCTCTCTCGGGTGATTAAAATGAGTATTGATCCACAGCGGGCGATACTTTGCGAGCATGTCCACCAGTTCTTGATCAATTCTTTGAGGCAGGACCACCGGAAACCGAGTGCCGATCCGGATGATTTCGATATGCGGAATGTATCGGAGCTTCGCCAAAATTTTATCCAGTTTCACGGTGCCAAGCACGAGCGGATCGCCCCCCGAAATAAGCACATCCCGCACTTCACTTGCCTTCGACAAATAATCGATCATCCGGTCGATTTCTGGGTCATTGCGTGTCCAAAGGCCTTCCTCCCATTCCCGCTTGCGGGTACAGTGCCGGCAATTCATGGGGCAAACATTCGTCACCTGCATCAACACGCGGTCGGGATAACGGTGAATGAGGCCCGGAACCACCATATCTTCTTCTTCTTCAAGCGGGTCCGGATGATGAGCCGTTTCAGCCAATGAGATTTCCTCAATGGCCGGAAAGGATTGAATCCGAATGGGGTCCAAAGGATCGCTCAAATCGATCAGACAAAGGTAATAAGGCACAATGATGGCGGGGTACTTATCAAGGACGCGCCTTAAAATCGCGCGGTCTTGTTCGGAAAATTTTCCGTAATGGATGACGCTATCGAGTGAGGTCGCCGCGTTTCGAAGCTGCCACCTCCAATCCTTCCAATCACGATCGGGAACTTCCGGAAAAAGCCGTCGGCGCTTGGCTTCCACATCCCAAGGGTAAGAAAGATTTGAATTTCCGATCATCTGACAATTTCGGGGCATCCGATCATTCCTATCAAGTGCCGCTCATTCGAGTGACGTCACTGCGTTCATAAATATCGGCTGATTTAATTTATACCACATGCAATTTTGAAATCAAATAATAGGGCAAAAGCGCGGCCCCCATTTCTCCGTCTTTCAGAAGCGTTTGCTCCCGGGTTCCGGTGACCAAGGACTGCAAAATTGAAAATAAAGAGTCGTGATATCGAAGGTGGCCTACGCGCCCTTTTGCCTGCCCTTTTTCGATGTAAAGAGAGCCGGCTGTGGCAAGACCCGTCACTTCGAGGCCGGTTTCCCGAACCAGTGTGTGGTAACGGATTTTATTGATATAAATGCCGCGCTTCACGCGCCTAAAAAGTTGGTTGAGAGATAGGCGGCCGCCTTCGCCGACCAAATTTTCAGGATAGAACGCGTGTTCGCTAATGCCTCTGCTGCTGTGCCCTTCACCCAACAGACCTTTAAGAACCCCGTTTTTGATCAGCGCTACTTTTTTCCTCGCCGTGCCTTCTACGTCAAACGGAACCCCAAACTGTTTTGGGTGAGTCACATCGTCAGAAAGCGTAAATGTTCTTGAAAAAATTTGACTTCCAAGAGAGCCGGAAAAGATACTTTTTCCATCGCGATACAATTGAGCGTCAAATTGGCGGCGAATCGGTTCGATCAATTCAAGGAAAGCGCGCGGTGAAAAAATGCACTCATAAATTCCCGGTTTGATTGAAATTTCCCGGACGGAAGCTTTCTTGGCCAGCTGGGTCGCCTCCCGGGCAACGGAAATGACATCCAATCGTTTCGGATCCGCGTGATAAAAACTAGAATAACCTTTGCCTGAGCCGCGCGCTGCCGTAACGCCGAAACGTACCGCCGTAGCGGGATGAAACAATTCTTGGCCACGAGAATCCGCAAAATAAAAGAGCCGCTCGTAAGCAGAATAGTAACCATTGGCGCTGGCTTTTTCGCTCTCGATCAGATGAATCCCCTTTTCGATGGCGGACGCTGCCATTTCGGGCGTTTTTTCCATCTGGATCGGAAAATGCTCTCTGAGATTTGGAATACTCGATCTCTTCAAAATCTCGGGGGGTGTCGGATGAGGCTCCAAAACCTTCAGTTGATTGATCGTGTTTTTGATTCCGGCCTTCGACAGATCATTCGATTCGATGGAAACAAAACCCTTTTTCCCGGAGGCGCGAACGGCATAAAAAAGAAGATTCTGAAAACCGTTTTGGTGGACTCCATTATTCGTAAAGCGCGCGAGAATGCCCTGCTTAGAACGAATAAAAATTTGGACGGGAAAAGATCCTGCCGCTCTCAAAATTTTGGAGGCAAGGTTCTCAAGCTCGTGTTTCATATTCGCCCAAATCGAATATTTCGAAAGCGCGCGGGGCTGACTCCGTGCCCCGTAAAGGCCTCCTGATAGGGGCCGCCTTTGCCGCAGTCTGAAAAACCCCAATAACCCCAATCTGCTCGGCCCGCCACCCAATCGCAGGACTTCCAAAAATCAAGCGTGTTGCCATGATAAATCGGAAAACGGACGAGGCCTGCGATTTTACCTTTTTTAATCCGATAACCCATCTCCGCGCCGATTTGAAAATCAAGCCGCATCTCGTCAATGGACCAGCTTAATTCATTATCCAAGAGAATTCCGTCCTCGGTGTTTCGGATGATTTCACTTAAGCTGCCCTTGCCGGGAACGAGATTCAAATTGGTCATTCGAATCAAAGGATAGTGCGACCAATCTTCGGCCACCATGTTGGCGCTTGACTTGGGTTGATTCAGAAAAAAAGCGGTTTCCCGGCTGGTCAAATAACCTTTGAAAATTCCGTCTTTTAAAATTTGCGTGCGTTTGGCCGAAACCCCCTCATCATCAAATGCAAAACTGCCGGCGCCTGCGCCTGCTTTGGGGGCAGCGTCGCAAACGAGGTTCACACAGGGTGAAGCCACCTCCAGACCGTCCAGAAGGCCCGGATTCAGAAACGTCCTGCCTCCAAAATTATCTTCATAGCCATAAACCCGGTCCGATTCAGAAGCGTGCCCGAACGTTTCATGAAGCTGCAAGGCAAGAATGGAACCTTTGAGAATCAAATCCAACTTTCCGGCGGGGGCTTCCGGGCTTTTCTTAAGTTCTTTCAGCTCATCTGCGAGCCGCTTCGCTTCTTTCTCAAAAGCTAAATCCGAAATCGCTTCATAACCTTGAGAACGAAACCGCCCGGTCGGTCCCGGCCAGCTTCGTTTAACCTTATCAAATTCCCCGGAAAGCCATCCTCCGCTCCGGTCAAGCGTTTGCTCAATCCAACTGCCGCTCGAGGAAATAAAAGTAATTTTTTTGCGCGTGAAATCAAGCGTTCCTGAAGTAGAATCGATCCCGGAGTGAGAAACCATTTTTTCAGCAACGATCAGCGGCTCGGCTTTTTCGCTCAAAGATATTTTCCAGGGATCTTTCCGGACCGGAGTTTTCCACCGAGCCCGAACGGTTTTGGCGCGCGCGAGCTTGACTTCCGCATGACGGATTTTGGAAAACCGAAGCGCCATTTCGCGCGCTTGATTCAGGCATGAAAATATCGATTTTTCAGACGAGTCGCCTGTCGATGAAAAACCGAAGGTTCCCGCTTTTAAAACACGGACGCCGATGCCTTGAGATCTCAGGTCTTTGACTGCACTGACTTTTCCCTGATGAGTCCGAATTTTCTGGCGTTTGAGTTCGACGAACCGGAGATCGGAATACTCGCAGTCCAGGCCTGCCATTTGATCTTGGAGACGGGAAAGAATTTTTTCCATATGCCGATATGTATTATCGTCCTCAAGAAATCGAGGCTTAACATAACCGTCATTGCGAGCCCCGAAGGGGCGCGGCAATCTCAGTACTTAGATTGCTTCGTCGGCCTTATGGCCTCCTCGCAATGACATTACAGAGTCAAAAATGCCGAAACCCGCTTACAATTACCGAACGCGAAACTCGGTCCAAAAACTTTTCTGCAAACTTCCAAGGACATCCATCCAAAAGCTTGCGAAGTGTGTGCGTCGCCTTGCCGTTTCACATGGCCTCACGTACACGGACGATCATGGGAAAACGGCGGTAATCAATTTAACCCTCAGGCCACGGCTGATTCACATCTCACTTGAAAAAAAGCTTTGGAAGGTCATTCAAACGCTGGACCGTGCCTTTTACCGAATTGCCTCGCTCTATGCCAAAGAGCCTTCTTTTTACGAGCTTTTCCCGTTTAGCCCGAGGGAGCGTCTGTGGCTTTCGATGTTTCAAAATCCAAATTACGTTCCAGGCCGAATGGCGACGCGCTGGGACGCGAATACCACGTTTGCCAATGAAGATTGGCGGGAAGGATTTTCCTTTTTTGAAGTGAACGGCGTCGGAGTCGGCGGAATGTGGTACGGCCCTCAAGCCTCGGAAGTGGCTTTAAAAAGCGTGGTGCCCGAACTCCAAAAATTAGATTCGGCCTTTCGGCCTCGGCCCAACCAAAACATGGGCCTTCTCCTCCTCAAATTGATTAATGCTCAAAGGCAAAAATTGAGGCGCACCCGCGGCGTGATTGCCCTTGCCATGGAAAAAGCAAGCGGTTCCAATTTTATCGAATTTGAACGCCTCGCCAAGCTTTACACCCGGCTTGGCTTTCCCGCCATGGTCATCGAACCAACTGACCCATATTTAAAAGAGGGAGAATTATTCGCGCGAAATAAAAAAATCGACATGATTTATCGCGATACCACTCTTTCTGAGCTGTGCCTTTTGGAAGAAAAAGGATTTGATTTAAACGCACTCAGGCAAGGGTTCCTTCGCGGTCAAATCGTCTCGTCCCTAGAAGGAGAATTTGATCATAAAAGCGCTTTCGAAGTTTTCACAAGCCCGAAATATGCCAAATGGTTTACCGCCCAGGAACGTTCGCTCTTTGCAAAGCACATTCTTTGGACGCGTCTTCTGAGAGCATGCAAAACGACTGATTCGAACGGAAAATCAATCGACCTGATCCCGTTTGTGTTGAAACATCAAAGCGATCTCGTGCTGAAACCTAACCGGCTTTACGGAGGAAAAGGGATTGTTTTCGGCGGCGATATCGATACTAGAAAATGGAAAAGTAAAATTGAATCTTGCCTCAAAGCACCCGGAGACTGGGTCATTCAAAAAAAAGGAAAACTGAGGGCGAAAAGCTTTTTCTGCCCGAGTAACCGAAAAGTCCGCGAAAAAAATTATTATGTCGTCTCAGGATTTTTTGCCACCGAAAAAGGGCTGGGCATGGTTGGCCGCATGTCCGAAAGAACCGTGGTCAACGTCGCACGGCGCGGAGGGCTCACGCCCATTCTTGCGATTAAGTAGTTCAATAAAAAAGGGGGCAGGTACACTAATATTGATGTGCCTGTCCCCTTTTTTATTTTTTTACTTCACTGCGTGTCCCCTTTTTCAAACTCAATAGATTCCGATTTTGAAATCTGCGTAAAGTCATCCTGATTCGGATCCGGATCCGGCTGAGCTTTGATGACCGTTACCGCCGTCGCCGAGCCCGCAATTGCGCCGGCGCCCGCCAAATAAGCGCCTCCTCCTGAAGCGGCGCTGCCTGCCGCCGCGGCGGGAGCAACCGCCATTCCAACCGCTCCGCCCGCAACGCCGAGTGTCGCTAACGAAGCGGCGAATATATAAACTTTCTTGGAACTCGTATAGGGACCTTCATAAGGAATCTCACCTGATTTGATTTTAGGGTCCAGCATGCGGTAATCGGGCCGCCTCATTTTCTGTCTCTGGCCGGCAAACGGATCTTGAGACAGCTGACCTGATGAAACAATGCTGGCGTATGGCTTTCCGGTTTTGGGATGCTCCCGAACGATAACCGTCGTGGGTGTTTCTTCAAACACTTCAGAAGCATATAGCCATCCGGATGAAAGAATGAGCGCCGAGCAAATCAAAAAGTTTAGAAATTGATTCATCATTGTGGGCTTCCTTCCTATACCCCGCGGGCGATTGAATCTTGAAGAAATTGAATGATGGCGAGAATATTATTCTCAAGCGCGGAATTTAAATTCACTTGCGGGCCGCCTTTTTTGGCGAATACTTTTTCGGCGTCGCTCGCGCCCGTGGCTTCGAAGCGGCCCAAAAGATTTAGCTCCGAATCCAACACGACCGTTTCTGTCGTCAGCGTAATCGCATGGCTTCTCCAAGTCAGGCGATTATCAAAATTTTTAATTCGAATCACTACGAGATAAGGAATTCCGTAACGTTTGAGCACTGCTGCTTCAGGCTCTGCTTCCATCAACACAAATTCATCAAAACTCGCCTGGAAAGCCTCTATGAGCATGGGTCCTAAGGCTTCGCCCACATGATAGGTTTGGGGATCTGCGGTTTTACCGCCGCGATCTTGAGATTGAAATTCTAAAAGGTTTTTGGGAAGGTAAAGCGCTACGCGTTTAGGAAGCGGCGTGACGCTCATGGAAAAATTTTCGGAAAGAATTCCCGGCGCGTGGATGTCCCACCCGAAAATGGCGGCACACCCCGCGTGGAATAAGGCAAGGCTGATTAAAAAAATAAACCGGCTACTAGGCAATCAAATATTGGTATTAGACGTTTGAGAAATAATATGCACATCGCGCTGGGGGAAAGGAATATTGATCCCTGCCGCTTCTAACGCTTTAAAAAGGGCGAGATTCACGGCATACGACGTATGAAAATACTTTACGGTGGGCACCCAATACCGGAAACTAATATTAATGGAGGAATCGGCAAACTCCTTAATTCCAATTTGAGCGCTCGGTGTTTGCGCGACTTCTCCGAATTGGCCGAGGGTTTGTCTCACAATTTGGATGGCCTTCTCGGGACTACTATCGTAACTGATTCCGACAACTCCTTCAACGATTTGATTTGCTTTAGAATTGTGAAGAATTTCGCCCACGATATGTTTATTGGGAATCGTGATCTTGACGCCATCCTCATTAGTAAGGATCGTGCAAGCAAGCTTGACTTCCTCAACGACTCCGCTCACTCCTACAACCGTGATCGTATCGCCCACCACGAACGGCCGGCCCAAAATAATGGAAAGCCCTGCTCCATAATTCGACAAAGGGCCTTGAATGGCATAAGTCGCCCCGAAAACAGCCGCACCCAAAACAGCAACGAAAGGAGCAATCGTAATACCGAACTTGCCCAAGGCGACTAAGACGGCGAACGCCAATACAAGAACCCGCGCGTTTCCGGCGATAAATTTTGATAACGTGATATCCAGTTTCCGCTTGCTGCAAACGGCAAGCGTAAAACGATGCACCCATTTACCGAGCAGAACACCTATCAGCAGAATAATGACAGCGCCGACTACCTGAAAGCTGTAGTTGACGAAAAATTCAATTAACGTATTGATCAATTTTTGCGCGGTCGTCACTTGCTCTTCCATGTGGATTTATCCTCTCTTTCTGAACACAAAATCAATGACCGACATTCTATCTCTCAAAAACCCTCTTTTCCATGCCTTTTATTTTATAAGGAGAACATCTACTGGGAAACTATGCTTCTAGAACTGGATTGGACCGGATGATCGTTAATCGCGGGCAAATACATCTTTTCGATATATTCTCTCAGCATGCGATCGGTATTAAATTGAATCGTAATACTGCGAATCGCTTCTTTCATCATTCCCACCCAGCGGGGGGAGAAGGGCGGAAATTCAGAAGGGATTGATTTTTTTGTTTTCGGCTTTTCAAAATAAAGCGGCAAAATCGTCTCTTCCAAAAGCCGATACAATTCAGCGCGGTCACTTTCGGCTGAATGCGCTTCGCCTTTGCCAAAGAGCCAGCCATTTTTGCCGTGGTGAATCCCTTCGGGAACCCATCCGTCGGGGATTGAAACGTTAAGGACTCCGTTCATCGCGGCTTTCATGCCGCTCGTGCCGCTGGCCTCCTGAGGCCGAATAGGATTATTCAGCCAAATGTCTACGCCGCCGACCAAATAACGCGCTAAATCAATATCGTAATCCTGCGCAAAAACAATTTGAGAACGAAAACTGCGTTCCTTCGATCTTTGCCGGAGCCGATCCGCAATTTGAGTAATGTCGCGGATACGCCGTACGCCCGATAAATTGTTGGGATGCGGTTTTCCGGCGTAAATGATGTGGACCGGCTTCCCGTACTTTTTATAGGCGCGCTCTAAAAATTGAAACAGTTTTTCTTCTTCATCTAAAAACAAAGTGACCCGTTTATAATCCGCGAATCGCCGCGCGAAACCGATGATGAAAGAATCCAAATCCAAAAGATCACGGGTTCGGTCGTGAATGACCTGATTATCCGTTTTTTCGCGCAGAAGTTGATCCGCGAACCGCTCGCGCACTTTCTCAATCAATTTGGTTTTGAATTCCAAATGAAGCATCCAAATTTTATCATCTTCAATTTTGGATACGTGCTCGATTCCTCCCCGTCCCTCAATCAATTGCCGAAGAATAGGCTTTTGCCAGTACGGAATATGAACCGCGTTCGTGATCGAATCAATCGGCACTTCTTTGGCCTGAGACTCGCTTTTTCCCCACGCATACGCCCACATACGCCGGCAGACTTCGCCGTGAAGTGAGCTGACTCCGTTCCGGTAACCGGACAGGAGCAACGCCAATTTAGTCATATCAAATAAATTTTCACGATTACGGGCGTAATTGAAAATTTGCTCACGGTCATTGTGATTTAAAAAACCATCCAAATAGGGTTCCAAGTGTTCTCTGGCAAGTTTCTCATCAAATCGCTCGTTTCCTTCCGGGACAGGGGTATGCGTCGTAAAACCTGTGATCTGAGCAGCTTTGAGATGAGTCTCCTCAAAACCGGCCGAATTTTGAAGCATCATTTGCCGAATGACAGCGAGACCCGCAAAAGCCACGTGTCCTTCATTTAAATGATAAGCGCTAATCTCATATCCGGCCCCTTCAAGCGCTTGGATGCCGCCGATTCCCAATAATATCTCCTGTTCCATTCGCCGCCTTCGTTCCTCTTCATGCTGCTTTTGGGAAGCGTACAGGCGTCTCGTAATGTGCCGGTCATGCACCAAATTCTCCTTGAGGTTCGAATCTAAAAGCAACAAATCATTACGTCCCATGCGGGCGCGCCAAACGCGCGCTTTCACTTTTCGGCTTTTCATCATCACCTCAATGATAAGATCCTCATTCGATCCTTCGCGCTTAACAGCTTCCAAAGGTAAACAATCTCGGACAGGTTTCCTTGGCGGGACCACCGAATCATAAATCACCTTCATCGTCCCGTCCGAAGTCACTTCCTGCTCGTAATAACCATGGAGATAAAAAAGCCCGACACCAACCATCTTAAGGCCCAGATCGCTTGCTCCGCGGAGATGATCACCAGAGAGAATGCCTAAGCCGCCTGAATAAATTCGAAGAATGTCAATTCCGTATTCCATGGAAAAATATGCGATGGTCTGGCCGCCGAGCTCCGGATAATTACGGGACACAAAAGTTTCAGTTGGCTGAACATAAGCTTTGTACGATTGATCGACTTTTTGGCAGAGGTTTAAAAATCCGGAGTCGGTCAAGAGTTCAGCGATTCTACGGCGGTAAAGAGAAGGATTTTCATCTTGGATTTTTAAAAAGCGGTATAAATTTCTGCGGAAAAGGCCCCACACATAGGGACTGACGCTGCGGAAGAGAAGATGCACATCCGCATTCCATTCGAACCAAAGATTAGATACGATTTTTCTTAACGTCCGGTCAATATCCAGCATCGGTTCTTACTTTCGGGGCAAAATGGAAGGTTTTTAATGCGCTACTCTTGGCGCGTACGGTACGCATCGGTTTGTCTCCTTGGATGAGATAAACCGATGCGCCCCTACGCAATCAGATGGTTGTATCGCAGATGGATCAACTCAAGTGCTTGGATACAAGCTTGGTCATCTCGAACATATTGACCGTACGCTTCCCGCCAAATACGGTTT
>CAZPKZ010000013.1:0-13601 GCA_964587285.1 uncultured bacterium
GTTTAGGCCCGATTTGATATCGAAATAGGTTGGTACCGTGTTAGGCAGAACCGATTAAATGTTTAATCGGTTCTGCCTAACACGGTACCACGCCTTAATTTGGAGGGTTTTAATGAAGAAGATTGAATTGATAGAAAAAGATTATATGAAGAAATCCCTGCCTGAATTTAATGTAGGCGATGAAGTCAAAGTGCATTTGAAGGTTCAGGAAGGCGACAAGACGAGGATTCAAATTTTTGAAGGCACGGTGATCCGCAAACGAGGCCAGGGAATTAACGCAACTTTTACGGTGTTGAAAGAAGTGCGGGACGATATTGTGGAGAAAATATTTCTTCTTCATTCGCCCCAAGTTGAAAAAATTCAAGTCACCGCCAAAGGAAAGGCACACCGCGCCAAACTTTACCATTTGCGCCAAAGGCGCGGCTCAAAATAATTGCATTTGTAGGGCAGGTTTAAACCTGCCCTACAACGGTAGGGTGAAAGTACTTCATTGAGAGAAACTGCCTTGATCAAAAACGAGGCTCGGTTGGAATCAGTTTTTCACCGGCAAGGGTTTCGTCTCGTGGCCGGTGTCGATGAAGTGGGCCGCGGTCCTCTGGCCGGCCCTGTCGTCGCCGCAGCTTGCCTCATTCCCAGTTCGGTTCATTTAGCAGGCATTCGCGATTCAAAAATGCTCACCCCCCAAGCCCGCCGGAAACTTTTTTGGAAAATCATCGCCCGCACGGTCGTAGGAATCGGGGTTGTCGGCGAACAAGAGATCGACCGCATTAATATTTTGAAGGCTTCTTTGCTCGCCATGCGCGAAGCGGTGCTTGCCTTAGCCGTAACGCCGGACCTTCTTTTAATCGACGGGCGTTTCAAGATCGATCTTCCCATCCGTCAGATTCCGATCGTCCGAGGAGATGAAAAATTGGTCTCGATCGCCGCCGCTTCGATTGTAGCGAAGGTGACGCGGGATGAAATGATGTCTGATTATGACGTTCAATTCCCGCATTACGGTTTTGCTTATCACAAAGGTTATCCGACTCCGGCGCATATCGCTCGGCTGGAAAAATCCGGCCCTTCCCCCATTCATCGGATGAGTTTTCAACCTGTCGCACGTGTTGCTCAAAATAAGTAAATGATCGAGCCTAAAGAGTCGAATCAAACAACAGGCAGGCAAGGCGAGCGGATCGGTGAGGATTATCTCAAAGCGCGCGGTTATCAAATCTTGGAACGAAACGTCCGGTCTCCGTTGGGTGAAATTGATTTGGTTGCCAGGCATCAGGACATTTTGGTTTTCGTGGAGATCAAAACCCGCCGCGCCAATACCTTTGGTTTGCCGGAAGAATCTGTGGACCGGCGGAAGAGAAGCCGGTTGATTCGCCTCGCGTCTTGGTATTTAGCCCAACACCCTAAATCCAATCCCCAAGTTCGTTTTGATATCCTAGCGATTGAATTAAACAGAGCGAATCATCGCATTCGTTTGATTCAAGATGCCTTTGACTTAAGTTCGGAATAACGAGGTAAATTTTTTTGTGAAAAAGCCGATTTTTATGAAAGAGCTATGCTAAACGCCTTGCGGAAAAGCACTTGAGAATTTTTCTTAATCCTCTTATCATATGCCTGACTGTCGCGTTGGCGGGTGTGTTAGGCCCCAACGTTGCTTTTTCTAATGAAGAGGAAGCTTTAGCCGAGCTGAAGCAGGTCGCCTTTAATTTTCGTGAAACGGCGCCCGGTGTTTACCGAAGCGGCCTGATCCCGTCCGAGGCCGCCCCGCTCTTGAAAGAGTTGGGAGTCAAAACCGTGATCAGTTTTGACAATGACCTGAAACGGGCGGCTCGAGAAGAGAAAAAATTGAGAGAACTTGGGATTGAAGCCGTTTCATTGCCATGGAGCGGATGGGATGTGCCGGAAGAAGAAGTGATTTCAGAAACCATTTCGCTCATCGACTCTGAGGACCATAAACCCATTTTGGTACATTGCAAACATGGGCAAGAACGTACGGGAGCGGCGATCGCGGCTTGGCGGATTAAAAGCCAAAACTGGTCTTTTGAGAAGGCTTATCAAGAGATGAAATCCTGCGGGTTTCGGCCGTTTCAGTACGGGCATTTAAAAAAGTATGTCTATGAATTCGCACGTGAACACGCCCGCGTGCCGGCGGGGCACGGAGATGAAAAAGCAGAATTTGGCAGCCCTCTTGAACGAATGAAGACAAATACTCTTTCTTTTTTGTATGGTTTGCGGAAACTAAACCCGTTTTTACCAAAGGATTAGATTAATCAAAATATTCCCATCATGCCTCGCTTTGCTCATCAGTTGAACGCGGCTAGGGTTTTTCCGGCCCTCATTTTCTTTTTAGTTTTCCTTTCACTCGCCGGCAGCACGGCTCTTTTTGCGGAAAGAGAAATTCCTTACGACGCGTACATTTCAGTCTTGAGATATCCGGACGCCGCGACGGAACGGGCCGCCGATCAGCGCGAGCGGAATCAGTTTCTCGCTCGGATTTTGGAGCAGCCCTTACGGCCGATCGGATATGGAATGGGGAAGACGGCCGAATGGGTGGAGCGCCATCATGTAGAAGAAAAAGCAGTTTGGTTTTTCGATGAACTTGCCTCGCATGGGATCCATATTAAAACGAAAAGCCCGACAGAAGGAAGTTTAGGCACGCTCGGGCTTAAGGGGCGAGTTGAACTGGAAAAACTTTTTAAGATCGAACAGCCTTATGTTGCGTCGGAGGTTTTCGGCGCCTGGGCGCCGAATAAGGGTTTTGACGGAAGCACCGTTGAATTGGGCGGGCGTTACCAAATCGACGCCTCCGAAGGAGTTTTTTTTCATGAGGGCCTCGTCCGCTATGACCGGAGCTCGGCCGAAAGTTTCTACGGCGTCGGCCAAAATACAAGTTTGGGAGATTTATCCACTTATAAACCGGAACGGCTGAAATTTGGCGCTTCCTTCGGATATCACTTGACGCCGACCATGGACGGTCACGGTTCCTTGATCTATGAAAAAGTCAATATCGGAAACGGAAACCGCGAGCGCGTCGGAAAAATTAAGGAACATTTTACCGGTATTCCCGGCGTCAATGGGGGCGACTTGGCCGGTCTTTTGGTTTCATTTTTGCATGACAACCGCGACAGCAAGAGTGACACCAAGCGCGGCGGGGAAGAAAAAATCGAATTTTCTTACATGCATGATACCGACGGAAGCGACTTCCAGTATTTAAAACTGACGGGCTCCGTGAGGCGCTTCTTCACGATTTTCTCAGACCGCCGGGTTTTAGCCTTGCGGGTCCTTGCCGAGAAAAATCAGGAATTGGGGGGAGATGAAATCCCGTTTTTCAATATGTCCCGCCTCGGCGGTTCCGATCGCAGCGATGGAAGCGAATTGCTTCGTTCGTACCGTTATAACCGTTTCTTTGACGAAGGGCTTTTTTTGGCCAACGCGGAATACCGTTACAGCATTTATGAATACGGGAATTTTGGGGGCGACGCGTTCCTTTTATTTGATGTCGGCGAAGTCTTCGAGGAAATCGGATCGATCGGCTTCGAAGAGTTAAAATTTTCGGGCGGCGGCGGCTTCAATGTGAAATTTCGGAGAAAGACACTCTTTTCCTTTTTTGTGGCGCGCGGAAATGAAGGATGGAGCTCCGGCGCCCACACGAAAATTTCATTTTAAGGGGGTCAGAAATTAAGATGGGGAAGCGTTTTCCAGTTCGTTTGACCGGTGCGCTAATGATTCTGCTCGCGGCAGCGTTTATCAGCTCTCCATTTGCCGGTTTTGGCCTGACCGTCGAAGAGCTTGACCAAAAAATCAAGGATCGGGAGATCTTATTCTACCGCGAGTTTTTCAATCAAATTCTTTACGAACCCTTCGCGAGCCTTTTGAGGTTTGACCGGATTCGAGACCGGATTTTTTCCGGCAAGCATGAGGCGCTCGATGTCAATCCGTTTGATGAGGTTCCGGACTCCGCATTTTTTACCAATCGACACGCCAAAAACCGGTTTTCCATTTCTGATTTAAAACAGGGGCCTGACCGCGGCGAAGGCCCCAATCCTCAGGGACCGTGGCAAGTCCTGAAAGGCAAGACAGCCGGAGTAAGTGCGGGCTTTTTGATTAAGGATTCAAAAGGCGATCGCTACCTGCTTAAGTTCGATCCAAAAGATAATCCTGAGATGGCAACATCGGCCGAAGTGATTTCACATAAATTTTTCCATAGTTTCGGTTATAACGTGGCTGAATACTATCTCATTTATTTCAACCCCGATATTCTCAACCCCGACCCGAAGGCAACCTATTACAACGAGGATGGATTCAAGAAACCATTGACGGAAGAAGCCCTTCAGGAACTTTTGGACCGTGTCCCCAAATTCAAAGGCGGGGTCGTCCGCGCATCGGCAAGCAAAATTCTTGAGGACGCTAAAGGCTATATGGATTTTGACGGGCGCCGCGAGTCTGATCCGGATGATTTCATTCCGCACGAGGACAGACGCTCCATGCGCGCATTGCGCATCTTCGGATCTTGGTTGAATCATTATGACATCCGGGAAGGAAATACGCTGGATATCATCGAAGTTGAAGACGGAAAGCCGTTTCTCAAACATTATCTGATCGATTTTGGATCGACATTGGGCAGCGCGGCGAGCCATCCAAAAGTGCCGGCGGCGGGCCACGAACATATCGTCGACTGGTTTGAAGTGGGGAAAACGGCGCCGACGTTGAAAGTGGTGGAAAAACCATGGGAAAAAAGATGGGATGAATTCAACCGGCAAATCACTTATCCGGAATTAGGCTATTTTGATAATTTTCATTTTGAGCCAGAAGATTGGAAGACGCAGCTGCCTTACGAAGTATTTAATCGGATCACGCGCTCCGATGCTTTCTGGGCCGCCAAGATATTGATGTCCTATTCCGATGAGGATATTCGGGCGATCGTTGAAACCGCTCGGTACTCGGACCCTCAGAATGCCAGCCTTCTATCTGAAATTTTAATTACCCGCCGCGACTTGATCGGCCGTTATTGGTTTTCCCGCGTGACGCCGTTGGACCAAATTCGCCTATTTCAACTGGACGGCGGCCAATATGAGATTCGTTTTGCCGATCTGATGGTGCAGCATGGTTTTGCCCAAGCAGACGGCGTGCAATATCGATACCGAATCGGAGACACGCACCAAGAATTTTCGGGGAATCGTTTTTCTTTTAATGTTAACTCCGGCGAGACCGATCGAGTGGTCATTCGCGTTCAGGCAAAATACGATGCGAATGGCGCATGGAGCGAACCTCCTCTGGAAATTAGATTAGCCAAATCTGCCGAAGACGCTTCACTTCGAGTTGCCCAAATCGATCACGGCGTATAAGCCGAAGCGGTTTTGAATTGTTTCATTCATGCTTGATATTATCACCCGCATAGTTCAGCCGATTGTCCGCATCAAACGAGAGGAATGGCGCAAAGCCATCCTCATGTTTCTGTATTTTGCTTTTGCGATCGCCACACTCTACATCTTAAAACCTGTCCGAAGTTCTCTTTTTCTCACCACGCACGGCGCCGGAAGCCTTCGATACGCTTATGTCGGAGAAGGCCTTTTCCTCATTCTAATTACCTTTGGCTATATCAGACTTTCGCACAGCCTGGTTCGCAAAAATGTGCTGTTTTCCGTCGCCATCGGTTTTTTCGCGTCAAACATATTTATCTTTTGGTTCTTGTTCAAGGCTGGTTATCTGGCGTGGCTCTCTTATATTTTTTATTTTTGGGTGGCCGCTTATTCCATTACGATCGTGACGCAATGCTGGACGCTTGCCAACGATATTTTTAATGCACAGGAAGCAAAACGCCTTTTTGGTTTCATTGTCAGCGGCGGAAGCCTGGGCGGTATCTTTGGCGGAATCGTCACGAATCAATATGCCGAACGCATCGGAACCGAAAATTTACTTTTATTGGCCGGCTTTTTGCTGTGCGCCTGCATTGTGTTTGTGAATGTCATTTGGAAATACGAGCAGGTGCATGAGCACGTGGAGAAGAAAAACAAAAAAGAAGCTCAAGCTTCTGGCGAGCCATTTCAGGAAACGTCGACTTGGAAGCTATTTTTTAATTCGAGGTATCTTCTCTTGATCGCCGCTTTAGTCATGATTGCCAAGGTGGCTTCCACTATCGTCGACAATCAATTTAACGCCGTTGTCGAGAGCAGCATTCTCGAAAAAAACGCCAGGACTGCTTTTTTCGGCGGGTTTTTGGCGCTTCTGAACGGGGTTTCATTCTTTATGCAGCTCGTTCTCGCCAGCTACGCGCTCCGCCAATTTGGAATCGGCATCTCTCTTTTGATGCTTCCGATCGGCTTAAGCCTCGGATCGGCGGCGACTATTTTCTCATCTCTCTTGAGCGTCGCGGCTTTCACAAAAGTTTATGATGGAAGCTTAAATTATTCCATTAATCAACTTGGGAAGGAAATTCTGTACTTGCCAATTCCAAGCCGCGTCCGGTATCGGGTGAAGCCGCTCATTGATATGCTGGTTTACCGGGTTTCAAAAACGGTGGCCGGCCTTCTGATCATCATGATCACGCCGCTTCTTGGAATTCCGGATCAGAAGCTGGGCGTGATTATTTTGCTTTTGGCGCCTCTTTGGGTTTTAATCGTTTGGGGCGTGCGGGATGAATATATGCAGTCGATTAAAAAATTGCTTTCGAGCGCCAAGGGAGCGGTTCAGGCTTTGCGGCCGAATTTTCAGAAAATCACAGGCGCCTTGGTCCACTTAGAAGATGAACGCTCTTTTGAAAAGTTGAAGAACCTGCTGGACCATAAATCATCGCCTACGAGAAAAATCTCAGCGGCCGCCTGCCTCGCGTTTTATTCGAGCGCTCAGGACGCGCGGCGGGTTAAGAAATTAGTCGAGGAAATGATCCGCTATGAAGCGCTTGAGCTTGAGGGAATCAATGTCCATCGCCTGTTGAAGGAAAATGGTTCCCATGCCGACGATTCTTTGGAACGATATTTGGGCGCGCTCTTGAAAGCGAAACATCATTCGGACGTGGATTTAAAAATCCTCCTTCATGAGAAAGAAAAAGAGGTCCTCTTAAAGGTGTCCGAATGTATCAATGATGCTGGTGCAGGAGTCAATGCCAAGCGAAAAGCCATTTTAGTTTTATCCACGCTGGGGACCCAAGGAGCAGTAGACATTTTACTCAATGCCCTTGCGTCACCCGACAACCGCCCGCTTCGGTTTGAATTGATACGGGCGCTTAACCGAGTCCGCGCAAAAGGGGAGCGGCGGCAGTTTAATCCTTGGATCATTAAAAAAGAGTTGATGAGTGAAATTAAAAGTTATAAGTCTATCCTGACAGCCCTTGAAGCATATAAACACAAAAAGGTTTCAAAGTCTGACGAAGATTATCTTTGGGCTACGCTTGAAGCCATCGAAGAAGAAAACCTGGAGCGCATATTTCGCCTGCTCGGGCTTTTGTACGGAAGCGATATTGTCCACATTATTTATGACCGGTTGGTCGAAACCGATCTTGACGCACATATGAAAGCCAATGCCCTTGAGCTTTTGCAAAATGTGCTCGAACCGGAGCTGTCTTGGGCGCTTTTTCCCGTGCTGGATGATGATCAATGGGCAAAAGCGCAAAAAAGAAATCTGGATGAGCTGATTCATGAATTTCTCGCGTCACAGGACAGATGGCTCGCGGTTTGCGCTGTTTTTTTGGTTGTGGAGCTCAGCTTGCAGGGTTTTCATTCCGAACTTGAGGACGCGGCTCATTCCCAAATTCCGATTATTCGGGAGGCGGCTCGCATTGCTTTGCAAAAGACGGAACCAAAATAAAAATAATCAATATAAGTGAGGACGGTTATGAAAGGGAAATGGAGAAGTCTCTGGATCTTAGTTTTATTCTTTCACGGATGCGTTGCCCAAACCCATCAGCAGGAACCAGTTGCTTTATTACACGGGGTTTCGGAAGAAGGGACTCCTATTTGCTTGGCGAACCCCAGCGGGATCCCCAGCATCGTTCAAAAATTTTTCGCGACGCGCGATTTGACCACGGAAGAGGGCAAAATAGATTATCTGCTTGAACGGCTTCGAAGTTCTCGTTTGACTTTCTACAGAAATAAAGTTGAATACACCGGTCAGTCTGCGGCCGAATTCCTGCGTTGGAAAATGAACCGGTGGAAGAGCCGTTATCACACGAAGATCGATATGGCTCAGGATTTCGTCGTGAAGATTGCCAGTAGTTCCAAAATGAGCGGGCAACCGTATGTTGTTGTTTTAAGCGACGGGAGCCGTCATCCGTTACAAAGCGTGCTCCAAAATGAGCTGGATGCACTTGAAGCTTGTCTTAAAGAATATTCGGAGCCCGAAACAAAAGAAGAAGCGAAACCGGAAGCCGGAGCGGATGTTGCCGACGCGGTTTTGCCCAATCAAAAGGTTTGACTTTGACGTCATTCAGACTTAACATATCGGCCTAATCACACCAATAAAGACAACCCGGATTTACTGATTGTACATGTCAGCCAAAAGACAATTCCGAAACCTTGTATACAAAAATGTAGGATCAGTCACTCTTACTTTGAGCACTCCCACTCTTTCAATTTCAATTTTTAGCCCATTTTGTCAGGCATAGACTTAAAATTCAATAAGTTGGCATGGGGTTTGTACTTGTTAAGCACGTTTTTTCAAAAAATAAAATGAAAAGATGGCCTAACAAAAATGCAAACTGTTAAAAACAGTACTCTCGGAATCATAAGTGCTTTAGCGATATATTTTTTTGCCCAAGCATTTGGTTGGGCCGCTGCTGTTTCGTCGCCCTTAAAAGTGAACAACGAACCTATCGAACAGACTTCGGGTAGTGAGATGAAGATCAATCAAGCAAGTGCCAATCAGTCGGGCTCGTTTTTTTCAGGAAGTAAAAGCGTTAAGAAGAATAAGAAGAAAATGATGATGGGCAAATGTCCCATGTAGTTTTTATCAAAGAAAATCTAGAACTTAATCTGAAAAAGGGAGGAAAGTCATGCTGAAAAATAAGTACTTAGTAATGAAAACAATCCTGGTTTTTACGGCGTTGCTTTTTAGCAGCGCTTCGTTTGGTTTGGCGGATGATCCTGGTAGGCTGGATCAATTGGCAAAGGAAAATAAAGAACTTAGAGAAATAGTGGCCAAGTTGAGCCAGAAGGTCGAAGGCCTTGAAGGCCGCGTTGAGAAAGCCGAGATTACACCATCCACGGGAGGAATGGTGCCGGCGACTCAAACCACGGCACCTGTCGTGGAAGAAGATCATGGAATTTTGCTGACCAAAGGCGGCAACATTTATATGGACGGATTTGTGGACACCTCCTTGAATTGGAATTTTGCGACGCCCAACGTGGCGCCCGGCGGAACTCTTGCGACAGGCAACAGCACCGTGAGAGCGTTTGACCGCGAAGCCGATACCTTTGATTTGAACAACGCTCAGATCACTTTTTGGCGGCCAGCCCCCGATGGCGGCGGAGTCGGTTTTAAAACAGAGTTTATGTATGGAACCGACGCTCAGGTTGCTGATTCGGCTGGTTTTACTACGACAGATGAATTCGCGATCCAGGAAGCGTTTGTCGATATTAAAATTCCGATTGGCTCTGGGCTTACCGTTTGGGCTGGTAAGTTTGCAACTCTCAACGGTGCCGAAGTGATCGAGAATTATCTGAATTGGAACTCGTCGCGTTCACTTCTCTTTACCAACGCGATTCCGTTCACTCATACCGGCGTTCGGGCTACGTACAATTGGTTTGAAGGAAAGGTTCAAACTTGCCTTGGCCTTATCAACGGTTGGGATAACGCGATCGACAACAATAAAGACAAAGACATCGAAGCCATGATTAAGTGGGTTCCGAATGATAACTTCTGGATCGGGCAGAACTTCGTGGTGGGTTCTCAGATTGCGGATGACCGTTCTGATAACCGGTGGCTCTTCGACACCGTGGCTTATTGGAAACCTCTACCTGATAGTATGCCAAAATTGAGCCTCATGGCCAATTATGATTACGGCACAGAGGAACGCCTTGGGAAGATAAGTCCTACTCTTGAAGGCGGACCGGCCGATTGGCAGGGTTATGCGCTCTATGCCCGATATGAGCTTACCGACCGCATTACCTTGGCCGCTCGTTGGGAACAATTTTGGGACGATCAAAGTGTCAGGGTTGGCACTTCTGAGAGACTGTGGGAGATGACTTATACAGCAGACTTCAAGGTTTATGACAATTTACTCACGCGCTTGGAATATCGTCATGACCATGCTGATACCAATCGACTGGGCACGAAGACTTTTGATGGAGGCACTGACAATATGCAGGATACAATCGGCGCTTCATTGATTTATATGTTTGGTTAGGCTTGAAAGAAAAGGGGACAGGCAATGTTTCCTGCCTGTCCCCTTTTCTGAAAGTTAAGTAGTCCGCGGACAAGAAAAAGAGCCAGCTTTTTAAGGGTTTTCAGCCTCCCATCCCCTTAAAAACGCTGGCTCTTTCTATTTCTAAGAAACACATTTGTAGGGCAGGTTTAAACCTGCCCTACAGGCAGGAAAGAGAGAGCAGCTATTTTTACGAGGTTCAGAAGCGGCGCTTGAAAAATGCCGATGCCGATAATGGCAATCACAAGCAAAAGAAGCAAAATTTGAGTAGACGTTCTTAACTTGATTTTTTCATCTGCGGCGGCCGTCTTGAAGTACATTTCCTTGACGACGGAAAGATAGTAATAAAGCGAGATGATGACATTAACGGCGCCCAGCAAGGCCAGCCACAAATATCCCCTCAGCACGGCCGCTTGAAGGACCAGAAATTTTCCAAAAAATCCGGCCAAGGGCGGAATTCCGCCCAACGAGAGAAGCGCAATGAAAAAGCAGGCAGCAAGAAATGGGTTTTTTTTTGCAAGGCCCCGGTAAGAGGCGATTTCGCCGTTCCCTAAATCGCGATTCGTAATCGTAACGATGAGAAAAACCGTTAAATTTGAAATGGCATACGCTACAAGATAAAAAAGAAGCGCCTCGATCCCGAGCAAAGTTCCTGTCGCCGCGGCCATCAAAAGATATCCGGCATGCCCGATACTGGAATAGGCTAAAAGCCGTTTCATGTTGGTTTGGCCGAGTGCTCCCAAATTTCCGTAAAGGAGTGTCGTGGCGGATAGCACTCCGATAACAATCGGCCAATTGAGAGTGTTTTGGCCGGTCATCACAAAGAGGATTTTGATTAAGGCGGTGAATCCTGCCGTCTTGGAAGCAACAGAGAGAAAAGCGGTGACCGGCGTCGGCGCTCCTTGATAAACATCCGGGACCCAGAGTTGAAATGGAAAGGCAGAGATTTTGAAACCAATTCCGGAGAGAATTAAGAAAAAACCTGCCAGAAACAAAGGGTTTTCTTGGACTGCCGGAAGCGCTTGCCTGATTTGATCAAACCCGATTCCGCCGACCATTCCGTAAATGAAACTGATTCCGTAAAGAAAAAGGGCCGATGAAAATGCGCCCATGATCAGGTATTTCGTGCCCGCTTCAAGCGAATATTCGTCCGTCCTCAAGTAGGCCGTTAAAATGTAAAGTGATATGGTCATCCATTCGATCGTAATAAAAAGCGAAATCAAATCGTTAGTCGAAGCGAGGAAAAAAGCGCCCAAAGTGGAAACTAAAATCAGGATTAAAAAATCATTGGACCGGTGTCCGAGTGTTTCTGTGTATTCGCGCGCCGTCAGTAAGGTCAAAAACGCTGCGCCGAGCAATATTCCCTTCATGAACGTACTCAACGCATTGACTTGGAACATGTCGTAAAGCGCGCTCCCTGAAATAGGCCACAGAGGAATAAAGGTTAGAAAAATAAAAAAACAGCCGGTAACTGCAAGATAAATCAGTTTTGGACGGTAGGTTTTGCTGAATAGTTCAAATGAAAGAAGTAAAAGAATCAAGCCGGCGAGTGAAAGTTCCGGCCCAAAAAAAATCCAGGGTTTCAATGGAGTAAAAAATTCTATCATGTCGACCGCTCAAAAATGGATCCGTGGGCCGCGATCAATGCCCCGCTCGTCGGCTGAATGACATTCAGAAGAAATGAAGGCCAGAACCCAAAAATGAGAAGAACGGCCACCAAAAGGGCAAAGGGAAGTTTTTGAACCCAACTTTTCGCGTCTTTTAACTTTGCCCACTCCGCTTTAGGCGCTCCGAAGAAGACGTTCCTCACCATTCGAAGCATGTAAGTCGCCGTCACCACGATTCCAAAAATGGCCAGAATCGTCTGCCAAGGGTAACGTTCCCAAGCGCCGAAAAAAATCAAAATTTCTGAGACGAAATTAGCGAACCCCGGAAGGCCGCTTGAAGCGAAGGCCGCCATCACAAAACAAATCGTGATGAACGGAAGTTGTTTGGCGAGCCCGCCTAAATCCGGGATCATGCGCGTATGGGTTTGGTCGTAAATAAATCCAATCAAGGCAAAGCAGAGGGCAGCCATGATGCCGTGAGCAAACATAAAAAAAACAGTTCCCGTAAGACCGATTTGATTCAGGCAGGCGAGCCCCAAAAATGCGTAACCCATGTGGCTGACGCTCGCAAAACCGATCACGAATTTCATGTCTTTTTGGGCCATAGCCGCCCAAGCGCCGTAGAGAATATTGACGATGCAAAGAATAGAGACCCACGGAAGCCAAAATTTGGCTCCTTCCGGGAGAAGCGTGATCACGAGCCGGATGATGAGGAATATCCCAAGTTTTTTTAAAACTCCCGCATGGAGCATGCTCACCGCGGTCGGAGCTGCCGCGTAACCAATCGGCGACCAACTGTGAAAAGGCCATAGGGATGCAATCACGCCAAATCCAAAAATCAAAAGGGGAGCGCACCACACCTGAAAATAAGTTGAAAAGCCTCCCGCCCGCGACTGTTGGCTCAGCAGAATAAGGTCAAACGTGTTGAGCCCCGAAGCCAAATAAATTCCCAAAAGGCCGATCAGAGCGACAACCGCTCCGAGTGAAATATAAAGCGTCAGTTTCATGGAGGCGTATTCCCGGTTGTGGCTTCCCCAAATGCCGATCAGAGGGTAGAGCGGGATCACCGCCATTTCGTAAAAAAAGTAAAGGAAAAATAAATCAAGCGAGGTGAAAACGCCAAAAATGCTGGCCACCAAAATTAAATAAAATACAAAATAGGATTTCACGTTTTGCGCGATGGAGCGCGAAACTAAAGCGCCGCTTAGTGAGAGGATGGCATGAAGAAAAACCATCACGATCCCGATTCCGTCTACGCCTGCATGATATGAAATTCCGAGAGCGTTGATCCAAGGCATTTGGACGGCGAACTGAAAGTCTAAGCGGGACGGATTAAAGTTTAAAAAAAGGAGGAGCGCCAGAAAAAACGTGGTAAGCGTAGAAAAAATTGCAATGGCGCGAATGGCGGCATGCCGTCTTGAAGGAAGGATCAGAATAAGCCCCGCCGCGATCAATGGAATAAGAGTCAGATAAGGAAGAGGAGATGACATTAAGGCACTCTTCCTATAGTCAGGAAGTAAATCATGACGACCACTCCGGCACAAAAAACCGCCAAATAAGTCTGAACTCTCCCCGTTTGCAGTTTTCTTAAAATGCCGCCCGTTTTTGCCGTGAAACCTGCGGTTTGATTGACGGCGCCTTCCACA
>CAZPKZ010000013.1:13611-16137 GCA_964587285.1 uncultured bacterium
TAGAAATTGGGCAAAAGGTTCTTGGAGGTAGCGGAGGATCAGATCGTAAAATTCGTCTACGTAATACTTTTTAACGAGGATTTCATTTACCCATGAGAAAATTTCAGAAAAGTGTTTTCTTCTAGCTTCTTTTAATCCGTAGAACGCAAAAGCGCTCAAAATGCCGGCGAGGCCGAATCCTGTGGCAAGCATGATGACGATTGAATTCACTGCCCCGTGAGATGGGCCCAACCAGTGCCCCATTCCTAAAAACCCGCCCACAATTGAAAGAACCGAAAGCACGGCCAGAGGAAGAAGCATTTTTTGGCTTGGCTCGTGCGGTTTTTTTCGGATTTTAGAAGGGCCAAGGAACGCGACCGATATCGCACGGCCCGTGTAAAGAGCGGTTAAGAAAACAGCAGCCAAAGACACCCAAAAAAGAATTGAGTTGTGCGAAAAAGCAAGCGTAAGGATTTCATCCTTGCTGAAAAAACCGCTCGTGGGCCAGAAGCCGATGAGTGAAACAGCGCCGATCAAAAAGAAAGCCGATGTAATCGGCATTTTTTTTAAAAGCCCGCCCATTTCCGTAATGTTTTGTGCCTCCGTCGCGTGAATAATGCTGCCTGCGCTTAAGAAGAGAAGCGCCTTGAAAAAAGCATGTGTTGTGAGGTGGTACATGGCAGCCGCCGCACCGCCAAGCCCCACGGCCATGACCATGTAGCCCAACTGGCTTAACGTGGAATAAGCCAGGATCCTTTTCAAATCCTTTTGAACCAGCGCTTGAGTCGCCGCAAAAATAGCGGTGAAGCCTCCGATGTAAGCAATGATTTGGAGGGCATCCGGTGAAAGCAAAAATAAAGGAAGTGTGCGGGCCAATAGATAAACGCCCGCCGCGACCATTGTTGCCGCGTGAATAAGCGCGCTCACAGGCGTCGGGCCTTCCATGGCGTCCGGGAGCCATACGTGAAGGGGAAATTGAGCGGATTTGCCGAGGACGCCTGAAAAAATAAGCAGCACAGCGATGGTGACCCAAATTTCATGAGCGCTTGAGGCCAACATAAAATTTGAAATGGCCGTGTGAAGCCCCGCGAGATTGAGTGAACGTCCGCTGGCGGGGCCTGAAAATGTCCAAAGCATCAAGATGCCGATTAAAAATCCGAAATCGCCCACTCGATTCGCGAGAAACGCTTTTTTACCGGCATCCGCCGCTTCGGGTTTTTGATACCAATGCCCGATTAGAAGATACGAGCTGAATCCAACCAGTTCCCAAAAGATGAATAGCTGGAGAAGATTAAGAGACAAAACGATTCCGATCATGGAAAAGGCGAAAAGAGAAAGGCCCGCGAAATAGCGCCTGTATCCTTCGTCATGTTCCATGTATTCAAGCGAGTAGTAGAAAATGGCGCTGCCGACCCCAGTGACCACAAGCAGCATGAGAATGGAAAGAGAATCAATCAAAAGACCAAGCTCAAACGCAAGAGCCGGGATCAAGATCCATTGAATGGAGGTATGAAAAGTCCGAAACGTGTTGCCTGAAAATAGAGGCCAAGCGAGTTTAAGCGTCAAAAGGAAAGCAAGAAATATCGTGCCAAACGCGATCCAGCCGCTGAGCGCGCGGGCTTTTTCAGGAATAAAAGGTGAAACCAAAAATGAAATGAAAGGAAGAAGAAGAATCCACCAAACCCATTCGGCCGCCATATCAGCCTTTCATCAAGTTCATTTCGTTGGGATCGAGACTCGGGCGTCTTCTGGAAATCAAAACCGCGATGGCAAGGCCGACGGCCACTTCGCTCGCCGCGACGGCAATGACAAAAAGGCTGATGACTTGCCCAGCTGCATCCCCCCAAACGGCGGAAAAAGCCACAAACGAAAGATTAGCCGCGTTCAGCATAATTTCAATGGAAAGCAAAATTACGATGATATTGCGCCGCGCCAAGACGCCAAAGGCGCCGATCACAAATAAAATAGCGCTTGTCGCAAGGTAATGAGTCAGCAAGTTCACTTTTAGTCTAATTCCTTTTGGGCAAGGTTCACGACGCCGAAGATCCCGATCAAAAGAATTCCAGATACGAGCTCAAAGGGGAATAAATAACGGGCGAAAAGCGCTTCCCCGATCGCTTCAACCGTCCCCGTAAAATTTTGCGCGCCAACAAAATTTTGTCGCGCAAATTGTGCGTCATTAAACGCAGAAATAATAATGATAAGCTCAGCAAAAAAAGAAATGATTAAAACAAAGCTAACGGCCTTCCGGATTTTAGCCCGAGCGGCCGCCTTTTGCCCGGCCTCTTCAGGCGAGCCGAGGCCCGCGACTCCCAGCAGCATCATCACGAACAGAAAAAGCACCAAAATGGCCCCGGCGTAAATCAGAACCTGTATGACTGCGACAAAATAAGCTTTCAAGAGGATAAAGAGGGCCGATAAAGCCAGCATGGCTACGGCAAGAGCTAGAACACCATAGGTTGGTTTGCGATTGGTTACGACAATCAGAGAACTTGCGATTGCCGTGAGCGAAAAAATATAAAAGAAGACCGTTTCCCAATGATTCAT
>CAZPKZ010000014.1:0-1199 GCA_964587285.1 uncultured bacterium
GCGGTGATAAATTACGGATGAAACGTTCATCACCGGTCGAAAAAATAACAACTGTGTCCCCGGCAATTAAAATTCCGACTTCC
Organism: uncultured bacterium; assembly: GCA_964587285.1. Lineage (GTDB taxonomy): Bacteria > Omnitrophota > Omnitrophia > Omnitrophales > Danuiimicrobiaceae > 01-FULL-45-10b. The sequence goes on from CAZPKZ010000014.1 coordinate 84, forward strand.
TCATGATGATTTCTAAGCGCCCGTAAATCTTCGACTCTCAGTGTCTTGGCCAAATAAGCAACCGGCATACCAACTTGCAATTCATGCTTTCCGCCTGAAGCGGAGTCATAAATTTCCGTAACGTAATTATCATTTGCTTTGACTTCTCCGGATGTTTCTTGAATTTCTTCTTCGGTTGGAGCGGATAGCGGCGACTCGGACATGCTAAAATCAATGTCTGTTTGCGGCGAATCGGTTTGCGTGTCATGAACAGAAGTTTCGGAAGTTTCGCTGATGGGCACCGTAGGCGTCGGCCCAAACGGCGTGAAAGCGCTTTGATTTTCTGGAGGGACTTCGGCGTAAGCAAAATTTTGAAATGCAAAACCTGGATAACTTCCAAGAACCTGAAAATTAACGAGAGACAGTACAACTAAAAATCCGATCTCTCGAAACCATTTATTTTTTCGGTTCTCGATCACCAGGGCTCACCGCCTTCAAAGGACTTTTAATCGTAATTTAAAAAGTCTAATACTTTAACTCACAAATAGTTAGACTTTTTATATTTTCTTAGTAAGTAAAGTTTACCCTCAGATAATGGAAAAGTCAAATTATTAGATTAAATTCGTAAAGGCTGCTATTACAGATACTTAGCAATATATGCTCCGGTATAAGAGCCGTTTTTTTTACCTGCAACTTCTTCTGGTGAACCGCTCGCAACTAAATAACCGCCGTCTCCCCCGCCTTCAGGGCCTAAATCAATCATATAATCCGCCATTTTCACAAGCTCGAGATTATGTTCCACAACAAGAACAGTATTCCCGCTATCCCGCAATTTAAAGAGCGCTTTCAATAAATTAGCGACGTCCGCAAAATGAAGTCCCGTCGTCGGCTCATCTAAAATGTAAAGTGTTTTCCCGGTTCCTTTTTTGCTGAGTTCGCTCGCCAATTTAATTCGCTGCGCCTCGCCTCCCGAAAGCGTGGTCGACGGTTGGCCCAGCTTCACGTAACCCAAACCGATCTCCTCGAGAATTTCAAGCCGTTCGCGGATTTGCGGGATGGCTGAGAAAAATTCAAGCGCTTCTTTAACCGACAAATCTAACACATCCGCAATATTTTTATCCCGATACTTCACCTCGA
>CAZPKZ010000014.1:1209-10615 GCA_964587285.1 uncultured bacterium
CGCAAAATGAAGTCCCGTCGTCGGCTCATCTAAAATATATATTGTTTTTCCCGTTGCTTTTTTGCTAAGTTCACTCGCCAATTTAATTCTTTGCGCCTCCCCTCCTGAAAGTGTCGTCGACGGCTGGCCTAATTTGACGTAGCCTAGTCCGATCTCATGAAGCATCTCAAGCCGCTCGCGAATTTGAGGAATGGCCGAAAAAAACCCAAGCGCTTCTTTGACGGATAAATCCAATACATCAGCGATATTTTTATCCCGGTATTTGACGGCCAAAGTTGGATCATTGTATCGGAGCCCGCGGCAGACTTCGCATAACACATAAACATCCGGCAAAAAGGTCATCTCAAGTTTTTGATATCCTTCGCCGCGGCAAGTTTCACAACGCCCTCCCTTCACATTGAAACTAAATCTGGAAGGATCAAAATTCCTCAGTTTCGCTTCATGGGTTTGTGCATACAATCTCCGGACCATGGTAAAGAGATCCGTATAGGTGGCGGGATTCGAACGTGGCGTCCTGCCGATGGGCGCTTGATCAATCTCGATCACCTTGTCAATCTCCTGCAAGTTTGAAATCGACCGATACTTTCCAACCGAATAGTCTGTCTGCCAAATATGATTGTGGACCGCCCTAAATAAGATATCATGCACCAATGTGCTTTTACCGGAACCGGAAACGCCGGTGACGCAAATAAAACATCCAAGCGGAAACTGAACGTCAATTTTTTTTAAATTGTGTTCTTCACAGCCTTTTAGGATCAGTTTCTTCGCTTTTCGATAATCCTTTCGAATATGAGGCAAACTTATGGAAAGTTTTCTCGTTAAGTACTGCGCCGTCAAGGAGCGAGGAGAATCGTTTATCTTTGAAATCTCGCCAATTCCAACCACTTCTCCTCCCTCGCGGCCGGCGCCAGGCCCTAAATCCACAATGTAATCCGAGCGCCTCATTGTTTCTTCATCATGTTCAATGACGATGACGGTATTTTTTAAATCTCGCAGCTGTGTGAGTGTATTCAACAATTTTTCATTATCCTTCGGATGAAGACCGATGCTTGGCTCATCCAAAACGTAAAGGACACCGGTCAGCCCAACTCCGAGCTGAGAGGAAAGCCGAATCCTCTGAAGTTCGCCCCCTGCTAAAGTCGTCACGGCGCGATCCAAGGTGATATATCCTAGGCCTACGTTGTTCAGAAAGCGGATTCTTTCGCGAATTTCCTTCAAAATTGGATCGGAAACTTTTTTGTCACTTCCCTCGAAAGAAAGGGCCCCAAAAAACGCCGAAGCTTCTTCAACTGAAAGCGCCGTCACCTGCACAATGTTTTGCTTTCCAATTTTAACGCCCAGAGCTTCTTGATTCAGCCGCATCCCTTTACAAGCAGAACAAATATCTTCGCGCACAAACTTCCGTACTTTGCGTTTAATTTCCTGAGAAGAAGTCGAATAAAAAAGATCTTCCAATTCCTCAATGAGCCCCGTAATTTCACCGGTGCCCCAGAAAAGCGCTTCTTTCACCTCTTCGGGCAGTTCACGGTAAGGCGACGAAAGATCGAATTTGAAATGCTCCTTCAGCTCGTAGATTAAATCTTCAATGACATATTGATTGAACGAAAAGTAAATTTCCTCATTCATCGCTCCTTTCAGAAGCGGCTTGTCGGGATGACGAATGACCTGATGCGCCATCACTTGCGAGAGCTTCCCGATGCCGCGGCATTTAGGGCACGCCCCATAAGGGCTATTGAACGAAAACATGTTGGGGGTAAACTCTTTAAAACTCATTTCACACTTGGGACAAGTCATTTTTTGAGAAAAGAAAAGCTCGGCTTTGCGTTGATGAGCGTCATTTGGAACGATCTCAATCAGGCAGACCCCCTCCGATAATTCAAAAGCCGTTTGGAGCGAACTTTTGATTCGACTCAAATTTTTAGCCGTCAGCTCCACGGCATCCACAAAGACTTCAATGTCATGCCGCTTCGACTTTGAAATTTTGACCGGTTTGTGGAGATCGTAAATTTTTCGGTCGATTCGAATGTGCGAAAAACCCTTTTTCGACACTTCCTCAAAAAGTTTTTTGTATTCGCCCTTCCTGCCGCGCACCAAAGGGGCGAAAATCCCGATTTGACTTCCGGAGGGAATTTCTTGAATTTGAGCGAGTATTTCGTTGAACGTCTGCTTGACGGCCTTTTTGCCGCAATTCGGGCAAAATACTTCCCCAAGCTTGGCGTAAAGCAGCCTCAAATAATCGTAAATTTCGGTGATGGTCGCGACGGTCGAACGCGGGTTGTGAGGAACGGTTTTTTGATCAATCGCAATGCTGGGGGAAAGGCCTGAGATATAATCGACATCCGGCTTTTTAAGACGTTCGAGAAATTGGCGAGCGTAGGATGAAAGACTTTCCAGATACCGCCTCTGGCCTTCCGCATAAAGCGTATCGAAGGCGAGTGAACTTTTGCCGGATCCGGAAAGTCCGGTAATCACCACCAACCGGTTTCGGGGAATTTCGAGGCTGATATTTTTAAGATTATGTTCGCGCGCGCCACGAACGATAATTTTGGTTTCCACAGTAACGAGGCACTAAGTGCCAATTTTAATCCGTTTGAAGATTTTCTCGAGGATGGCAATGGCAGAACCGATGGCCAGCGCGCTGGTTTTTGGATTTTCGCGAGAGGGTAAATTCATGACTTGGGAAACCATGCGGCCGAAGCTCCCCTCAATTTGAATCTCGTGCATATTGTGGCGATAGGTCGGTGAGGCAAAAACGCGCACATGCGTCTTGCGCGGACCAACACCCGCCAAACTTAAAGTGACGGCGACATTTACATTTTCAGGAAAGTTTTCAATCGCCTCGGCGGCATTTCCCTGAAAAATCAGGGTTGGTTTTTTGATTTGTTCCGGCCGAAGCCCATGTTTTAAAAAATAGGGAGCATTCGCGAGGCTCCGAAGCGGTTTACGAGTCGTAATTTGAACGCGCTTGATTTGCCCCATTCGGGCGGCTAATACGGCGTCCACGCCCGCAATGCCGCCTGACGGAACGTAGATTCTGCCGCAGCTTTTGGCCAGCAAGCGGTCTAAGTTTTTGACTTTCAAGATGCCGCCGACGCTTAAAATTAAAACGTCTTTTCCCTGCTCTAAAACTTGCGGAATCACTTCCTCGGCCGCTTTGACCGAAGCAGTTTCAATCACAAAATCGCTTTTTTTGATCAATTCAGAAATGGAAACGGAACGAAATGAGGCAGACTTGATTTTTTTTCTGAGCCACTCGATCTGAGCGGGATTGATGTCTGAAACGTAGGCGAGGCGGGCGAATCTGGAAAATTTTTTTCGAATGGTTTTCGCCAGAACCGAGCCGATATTGCCGCACCCGATAATCCCAATTCGAATCATCCCACCACCTCCTTGTCAAGAGCGCGCTTGTTCCAATTTAGGGCGCGCTCTTGCATTTCGGAGAAATCACGCCGCCTTACAGGCGGCGTGCAAGGAGGTGGTGGGATCATGTCTTGCGCCAGTCATCCCTTCGGGCGGTTTTTGTCGTCGACTTTGACAATTTTGGGGTGATGACGTTTCGCCTCTCGATCCGTCAGTGCGCAAAAACTCATGATCAGAACCTTGTCCCCCACGCGATTATGAAGCGCAGCGCCTCCGTTGGCGCAAATAACGCCGGAGCCCCATTTTCCCGTAATGGCATAACTTTCCACGCGTGAGCCATTCGTGATATTGGCAATCAGCACCTTCTCATGGTTTAAAATATTGGCTTCTTCCATCAGCTTTTCGTCGATGGTAATGCTGCCTTCGTAATTCACGTTAGCATCCGTTACCGTCGCCCGATGGATCTTTGATTTAAGCATTTGTCGGATCATGTAGCCACCCTAAATAGACTTTCTCTCCTTTTGCGGCCTTGCTAAAAATCAATAGTTTATCTCTTAATGAGAAGATTATCAATCAGTCTTGTAGAACCCAAATAGCACGCGATTGCGACAACGACAGAAGACTTAATTCGCCGAAGCGGCGCACAGGTTTTTGGGTCTACGATCTCAATGTAATCGATCCTGTCAACGCGGCTGATCAAAGTTTTCCGGACGGCTTTTTTTACCTTTTCTGCGCTACGCTCGCCCAAGCGAATCAGTTTTCGGGCCAAAACCAATGAACGGTAAACGGCGGGAGCCGAAATCCGGTTTTTTTTCGAGAGGTAGCTATTCCGTGAACTCATGGCAAGCCCGTCTTTTTCGCGAACGGTGGGGCAAATTTTGATTCGAATCGGCAGGCGAAATCGTCGGACCATATCTTCTATGATTTTAGCCTGCTGGTAATCCTTCGCGCCGAAATAGGCGGCATCCGGACGAACGATTTCGAAAAGCCGTTTTACGACCGTCGTCACGCCGCGAAAATGGCCCGGCCGCTTCGGGCCGCAGAGATAACGCGCAATAGGTCCGGGGTCGATAAAATCCCGGAATCCTTTAGGGTAAATGGATTCCGTGGAAGGAATAAATAAATAATTAACGCGTGTCCGTTTCAGAAGTGATCGATCCCGCTTCAAATTTCGGGGATAACGTTTAAAATCTTCACGCGGGCCGAATTGCGTGGGATTCACAAAAATGCTGGCGACGACGATGTCATTTTCCTTCCGGGCTCTGCGGATAAGTGAAAGATGCCCTTCATGAAGATAGCCCATGGTAGGCACAAATCCAATGCGCTTTGCCGTTTTCCTCCGGCGGCCCAGAATTTGAGTCAGCTGACGAGGGCTTTTAATGACTCGCATTAACCTGATCCAAAAGTTCGCAGATACTTTTCTTTAAAACCGGATGAATGAAATCCGAACGAAGGTCCCAAAGTGGCTTGAGCACAAACCATCTTTCCTGCAGCCTGGGATGAGGCACGGTTAAAGAATCTTCATGAATTACTTCGTCGCCAAAAAACAAAAGATCAAGATCGATGACGCGCGGGGCATTTTTTTCACTTCGCTTGCGGCCGAGCGAGGATTCTATGTCAAGAAGAAGTTTCATGAATCGAGGTGCTTGCAATTCCGTTTCCACTTCCCAAACGGTATTTAAATAGGGGCCCTGCGAAGGACCGCCGACGGGCTCGGTTTCATAAATGAGTGCGGATCTTAAGAAACGGACTTTGGGATGAGAGGACAAAATTTTTTGGGCGCGGCGGATCATGTCTTCGCGGTTGTTTAAATTGGAGCCGACGCCTATGTACGCGGTGGTAGGCATAAGAGAAAGCGACTAACGGCTATGAAGCTGTTTGATTCGCTCAACCGCTGCACCAATCCGCTCGTCTCGAAGGGTCAACGACATCCGAAAATAACCTTCACCGTTTGGGCCAAAACCATTTCCCGGAGTGACGACAAGACTGGCTTCTTTTAAAAGCCTCGTCGCGAATTCTTGGGAGGTAGAACCGGGCGGCACGGGTGCCCAGACATAAAAAGTAGCTTTTGGTTTGGCTACACGCCAACCCAGTGAATTAAGCCCGTCTACCAAAAGATTTCGCCGCGCCTCATAGATGCGGGAATTTTTCTCGGCTTCTTCCCGCGCGTGGCTTAAGGCCTTGATTCCGGCCCATTGGATGGCCTGAAAGATTCCGGAATCTAAATTGGCTTTTACTTTGCTCAAAAGCTCCAGAATTTTCGAGTTGCCGCAGGCAAAACCGATCCGCCATCCCGTCATGTTGAACGTTTTAGAGAGTGAATGGAATTCAATTCCGATTTCTTTCGCACCTTGGGCCTGCAAAAAACTAACCGGCTTGAACCCGTCGTAGGCAATCTCCGTATAGGCCGCATCATGGCAAATCATAAAACCATGTTCTCTCGCATGCCGAATCGCATCCGTAAAAAAATCCTTCTGGGCGCAAGCGGCAGTCGGGTTGTTCGGATAATTAAGAAAAACCAATTTGGCACGCTCGAGGACATTTTGATCGACGGCGTCAAAATCGACCAAATAATCATTTTCCTCCAAGAGCGGAAGCAAATGTACTTCACCGCCAGCAAAATAGGCGGCTGATTTATAAACGGGATACCCCGGATCGGGAACCAAAACTAAATCGCCGGGATTAATCACAGCCAGCGGAACATGCCCGATTCCTTCCTTGGAACCAATGAGCGGAAGGATCTCGCGGTCCGGATCTAGACTCACTTGAAACCGGCTTAAGTACCAAGCCGCAATGGCGCGCTTCAGTTCGGGCATGCCTTGATCGAGAGCGTACCGATGATTCGCCGGATTCTTGGCCGCTTCATAAAGCGCCTCGACCACAAAAGACGGCGTCGGAAGGTCAGGATCTCCCACGCCCAAATCAATCACATCCTTGCCTTGCGCGATCAGTTCCCGCTTCATCTTATCGATTTCAGCAAAGAGATAAGGCGGAAGTCTCTTCAGCCGGTCGGGAGATTCTATTGAGATTCCTGGTTTCTTCATTGGAGTAGTATATCAAAAAAGGGGACAGGCAAGAAGTCCTGCCTGTCTCCTTTTTTAACCTGACTTCTTCTAGTTCTCTTTTAATTTCAAAGCGACCGTGTTAATGCAGTAACGTTTGCCGGTAGGCGGAGGGCCGTCATCAAAGACGTGGCCCAAATGCGCTCCGCAACGGGCACATGAAACTTCCGTCCGGCGCATAAAAAAACTATTGTCCTCTTCCAGTTTCACGTTGAGCTCCGAAACCGGATCAAAAAAACTTGGCCAGCCGGTTCCGGATTCAAACTTCTTTCCATAAGCGAAAAGATCAGTGCCGCATCCAATACATTGATAAATGCCTTTGCCCGACTTCGGAATGGCGCAGCTTCTACCGAACGCTGGTTCCGTTCCCTTTTGTCGAGTGATTTGGTATTGCTCCGGCGTCAAAATCTTCCGCCATTCAGCATCGGATTTAACCACGCGATCAACCTTTTCCACCTGGCCGCTCGCCGCATTGTAAATTTCGATTTGGTTTGAATCTTCCATTTCAGCTCCAGCTATCAATGGAAAAGCCGCGAAAATAAAAAAAAGGAGATACTCATTTCTCATCGATTATAAAGCGCCGCGAATGAGATTATACAAAATGAAAAGGCCAAACCATCCAATCCGCACGTAGACGATTAATTGAGTTCGAAGGACAGACTGAAACTGGGATACCAGGACCTCGCCGAGCACGTAGACGGCCAGCGAAGGAACTAAATAATACCTTAACGGGCTTGCCAAATCATCAAGAAACAAAAGAAAAAGGGCAAGAAGCACCGTTCCCGATATTGCCAAAGCATAGGTTCGTTCCTTCACAAACTCTTTTAACGGTTCCAGCAAATTTCCCATTGAAACTCCTCCTTGATTGAACTCGATTAGGTTCCCTGAATGACCAAAGACGCCAGGCATTTTACCCTTCCGAGGGCGACTCTACAAGAATTTGATTGTTAAAAATTTCCTTGAAATTAGACCTGCGGCAAAGATAATAATCTTGTTTTGAGACAAATCCATCGACTGATCACCCTTCTAATCCTATTCAGCCTGCCCTTTGCCTTTTTGGGATGCACTTCTCGGCCCTTAAAAGGACTCACGCTTGAAGGAAAAAGAGCTTATTTGGGGCCTGCCCCGATTGACCATACAGAAGCTTATCAAACCTTTCTCCTAGGCTCGCGTTCGGAGGCCGAAAAATTGTATTATCTTTTAAATCGGGTGAAAGAAGCTAAAGACGTCACTTATCGATTTGATGACGGGGTTTACACTCATTTTGAGGCTTATCCGGCTGCCCTATGGCTTTTGGTCCATCATTATGAAAGAGGCGAGAAAGCCCGCGATTTTGTTCATAAAGAATTTTTGGCTTTTCGTGGGTTAAGCGAATCTACGACGATGCATTTCCCTGACGGTTCCTATCATCTAGCGTACTACGTCTTCTTGAACGAGTTGGATTTGCTTGAAGAAACGCTCGAAGACTCGAATTAATTTGGGTTCACACGTGGAAGGTAAATTCGGGGTCTAGCAGATGCAATTGATACGCCTTCGCCAATAATTCCTCTTTGATCCATGAAAGTTCGGTCCGCTGATAGAGGGAATAAATATCTAAAAATTCGTCCTGCTTCCTTTTGATTTCTTCCTGGAAGTCGTCTTCATCCAAAAGCGAGATGTAGAGAATATTTGATTTCATGGAGCCCTCTTAAAAAGCCTGTTCGAACCTGCGCCTCAAATCAAAATTAGGGGTTCTTCGCATCACCACACTCAGGCGGCTGAACAGCCGCTTCCTTAAGCTAAGGTCGTGTGTCTCTTGCCAAACTGAGTAAAGTTTAAGAAAAGAGGCCTCGTCATGGTACTTCGTGTGCCTGCGCGGGGAATTCGACTTAAACAAACGTGCTAACATTTTCATGGTTTTCTTCCCTCCAAATCGAATGAAAATCCCGGATCCAAAACTCTAAGTGTCTTCGCGTATTCCTCGAGCTTCAAGCGCACCGATTGATTTCGCGTCCCGACCCACTCAGCATAGGCATCCAAAAATTGATCCATAAGGCGGTGGCGCCTTTCTTCGTTTTCGTAACGGCTCATGTCTTCGCAAAATTTCTGGAATGACTCGTCATGAAACTGGCTCGCAAAATGGAAAAACTCCTTGCGCGCGAAGCGCAAGATAGTTTTATATCGGTCAAAACTGCGCCCCAATTTTTCAAGCACGGAGCCAATGGCGGTTTGTCTTCGATAAATCCTGCGGTTATAGCTGGCGGCCTGCTTGTAATAATTTTGTGCCATGCTTGAAAATTGCGATTCGGATTTACCAAATGCGTGATGCTCGTTTTCCAAATCCTTAAAAATTCCCAGGTGAACTAAAAGGTGATCCGCGTTCACCTTGTAAATAAAATACCGGATGATCCGGTCGTCATTTTTCTCCATCAATTCGGCCATTTCGCTCACATTGGTGCCCAAATACCTCTGAATGGCGTCTTGATAATCCGGTAATGAAGCGGCAAACAAAAGATGCGCCAAATAAATGTTCACATCCTCGTCAAACTCGCTTTTATTGGAAATGAGCCGGCAGGCAGCGCGCGACTTAAGGAGTGAATTAAGTAGGAAACCGATAGCGGAATCCCGTTCTTGTTTGGGGATATCAAAATATTGGTATCTCTTCTCTTGGTCTGGCATCACCATCACCTTAGTTTAAAGCTTTATAAATGCTTGAACTTTAAGGCCTAAAAAAAATGAACTGCGCCGATCAATGTTCTGTTAAAAATTAACATATGATTCGATCGATGTCAAATGGACGAAATTATTATCATAAGCTATTTAAATTGAATAGGTTAAATCGATTTTAGGATAGGCTTTATTTCGGTAAGAAAATGGGAGGTTCGAAGGGGATACTCAAGGCGGTACTGAAGGAACCTGCTAGAGATGCGCTCGAGCTCTGTCTGGGTTTGGATTCCAAGCCGAAGCTTAACGGCTTCATCCAATCGGGCCCGGGTAAAAAAGAG